>JAFVMQ010000036.1 GCA_017506825.1 Bacteroidales bacterium | reverse complement strand
GCAGGAAACTCGCGGTTTCTGGGCAGGAATCAAGCGTAGTTTCCACCGCAACATCATCGCAGAGAAACGCTATATGCTGCTGTGGGATGGATTGAAACTCACCATCTACCTCTCCATCTGGGCTGCCCTGCTGGGCACGGTGCTGGGAGCCGGGGTCTGCTATCTGCGCATGCGCAAATCCCCCCTGTTGCAGCGAATCGCAAAAACCTATATTGACCTGATGCGCGGCACCCCGATTCTGGTGCTGCTTCTGCTGATGAACTACGTTGTCTTTGCCAACTGGAAAAACGGCGGCATTGCCGTAGCCATCATCACCTTTGCGCTCAACTTTGCCGCCTACTCTGTTCGACTACAAACGCCTCGATATGGGCATCACCCGTGCTTATCCGGGAAGCAACCATGCCGGTGTCTTCAAGTACAATACAGTAGGAAGGTCGCCTCAGTGGAACATCGTCATCACACGTGCCGAGTTCCAGTCCAACACAGCGATCAATGACAGTAACAACAACCCTGACCCATCAGGAAAGATCGAACTTGCTCAGTAACAGACCATGAAAACTATAAACAACATACTGATATTCATGTCAGCGGTGCTGATGTCGTTCATGATGACATCATGTGCTGATGAACTGACAGCGGAGTTAGGCGCTCCTGATGACCCTGACTGCTACGGAGTCTATTTCCCAAGCCAGGAGGGAACCGGTGACCTTCAGATCGGACCGGATGATGCCAAATCTCTTGTATTCAAGGTGAAGCGACTCAACACCAGAGGAGCGCTGACCGTACCTGTGACGATCGAGTCAGAGTATCCCGGAGTGTTCTCTGCCTCAGAAATCATCTTTGAGGAAGACTCTCCGAATGCCACATTTGAGGTTTACTTCCCTTCTGTCAAGATGGGAACCAAGTACGACTGTACGATCAGGGTGGAAGGCAGTGAATATGTGTCATCATATTCTCAGAACCCGTCTCACCTCAGTTTCACAGTCACCTGCGTAAAGTGGAACAGACTTGTAGGAGATAACGGCGAGACCACAGGTCTCTGGAGGGACGGCGTCTTTGCGGAATGGTTCACTCTTGCCAACCCTAACCACGAGCAGGCAGTGGAAATATATGAAAGAGACGACATGCCTGGCTATTACAGGATATTCGATGTGTACGGAGTCTCTTTCATGACCAACATGTTCGGAATGGACGCCTCATCCGTATGTCTTGAGAAGCACTACACCTACATCGACGCCACAGATCCTGAAAAGGTATGGATCCCGACCTTCAAGACCGGTTGCGTGCTCAGTGCCGAATACGGAGAAATGTCCATCGGATCATATGTGGTGGAGAACGATGACTTCGATGCATCCATATCTTCAATCTACGGTAAGATGGAGAACGGAGTGATCACATTCCCTGCGAACGCGCTTCAACTCCACTTCGCCATCCTCGGATGGTATCCTTCCAACACTGCAGGCCTGCACCGCATCATCCTTCCTGGATACAGGGCTCTTGAGAACGACATCACCATCAGCGCAGGCATCACCGCAGACGACGGCCGTATCCCTGTCGACATCAAGATGGGTCAGGACATCAAGACCCTCAAACTCTATGCGGCAGAGGGTGCTCTCACAGAATCAGTGGTGGCAGGAATCGCTGAAGATATCGCTGCCGGCCGTGTACAGACCGAAATTACGGACATGAAGGGCAGCGGCACCATCAACCTCACCTTCGACAAGACCGGCACATACACCCTCGTGGCAGTCGGACTCGACAAGGACGGCAAACTGAGCCGATACGCATACGAATCCTTTGGATACAAGGCCGGCGGTGACGAAATGCCAGTGATCCTCAACTACGGTCTCATCTGCTCTGACAAATACGCACCGAACGGAATGACCTCAGAGAACTCCCTTGAACTCTACATCAACGGAGAGGATATCAAGAGACTGAATGTCGGCCTCTACGAAAAAGAGAAGTTCGACAAGAACACAGAAGCCTTCATGAAAGCCCTCGGTGCATCCCAGATAAACGAAGAAAACCTTGCGCTTGTCAACGGAGAAGGTCTCTCACTCGTCCAGAGCGGTCTGGTGCCGGGTACTGAGTATATCCTCGTCATGAGGGCATACAACGGCTATTCTGAAGAAGAGTTCTTCGCTACCGAATTCACCGGCGGTGAATGGGACTACAGACTCGCGTTCTACTCAGGCGAAGACATCGATTCCGAGACCATGATGAACATCCTCTCTCCTGCATCGTACCATGGCACATACAACTACTATGCGATGGAGGCGACAAGTTCACGCAACTACCTCGGCAAGGTTGTCATCGAGCCAAGTTCTACAGTATATCAGGGCCAGCAGTGCGTCAAGGTAAGCGGCCTCTTCCCGTTCATGCGGAAGACTTACCATGTCGAGGACGACTCTATGGACTTCTACTACTACAACGGGTACATCTGGAACTACCGTCTGCGCTCGGAGTACTTCATATTTGAAGGAATGTATGTGTACATCTCTGCTATGATGTATGAAAGCAGCGGATCTGCATACGGCGGACAGGGCGGTCTTATCGGAGCCTTCGTGAAGAAAGCCGGCGAGCCTGATGCAAAGACATGTATCGCGATGATCGACAGCGGTGCCGGAGCACAGCAGGGACTCTCGTTCGAGGGACTTGCCGTCCTCGGCTATGAAGATGCCAACCATTCGGTGGCAGTCGGCCTTCTCGACCTGGTGGAGAGCATTGTCCTCATACCGGAGGCGGATGACCCGGACCCTATCGAGAACAAGGATCAGAAGACAGAGAAGGCAGATGTCCGCAAGGCAGGAGTCGAACTCTTCGAGAAGATGAAGCGCAATACATATATGAATTATGTCGAGACCGACGAGGGACTTATGATGAGCCTTATCGACAGACTCCACTCTCAGGACAACGTCCGCAACTATCTCGATATGGGTAACGCAATTATGTTCAACTAACGGCTTAACCTGTTAATAAAGATATGACAAGAAAATCACTGATTATATTTCCGATGTTCCTGCTGCTGATGGTCTCATGCCAGCAGGAACTCGATGAGAATACCTTGCAGCCTCAGCAGGAGCAGGTGTCGGTGCTCGAGAGGAAGTCAGTCAACACATCTGACAACTCTCTTCCCGGAAATCTCATGATCCTTCTCAGCGAATCTGCCACAGATGCATTGCAGGACGGAACTGCGCCTGCACCGCTTCTTCTGGCTTGTGAGGAAACAGGAGCGGCTCTCCGCCGCATGTTCCCATACAAGGGCACTGCAGCGGAAAGGCAGCACAACCTCCACAGATGGCATGTCCTGACCTTCCCTGAAGAACTCTCGGTTGAGGAAGTCGCAGAGAAATTCGCAGCACTCTCGGAAGTCACTGCAGTAGAATACAATACTGAACTCAAGCGCCAGGAAGAGAGTGAGGCTACGGAGTGGAAGCCGGGCGACAACACCGTTGACCCTGTCCTTCCTTACAACGACCCACAACTCATCGACCAGTGGCACTACATCAACAACGTCGACCTCAGCGTAGCCCCTACATCAAGGGCCGGTGCGGACGTCAATGTCAAGGAAGCATGGAAACTCTGCACAGGAGATCCGGCCATCATCGTGGCAGTATGTGACGAAGGTGTGAAGTACGACCATCCTGACCTTGCGGCGAACATGTGGGTCAACCTCGCAGAAAAGAACGGTGTCGAAGGAGTCGATGACGACGGAAACGGCTATGTCGACGACATCCACGGATACAACTTCATGAGTACCTACAACGTAGATACAGACGAAGGAGTCCTCATGCCGATATCGTGGGACAGGACCGGCGATTCAGGTCACGGAACCCATGTGGCCGGAACCGTGGCGGCAGTCAACAACAACGGCATCGGAGTCTGCGGAGTGGCAGGCGGTGACGGCAGTCCGGACAGCGGAGTACGCATCATGACTCTCCAACTCTTCTCAGGAGCGGCAAGCGCCGGCACCATCAGCAGAGCCCTTGCATACAAGTATGCTGCAGACATGGGAGCCAGCATCCTCCAGTGCTCATTCGGACAGGATGCAGGAAACCTCAGTTCAGACAAAGACTTCGAGAACCTCTACAGCGCGGAATACAACGCCCTCGAGTACTTCATGAGCAACCCGGCAGAGACCAACCCTGTGGACGGCAACTTCGCCATCTTCGCATCAGGAAACGAAGGCTATCATACATCAGCCTATCCTGCGGCATACAAGAAATACATCTCCGTAGCGGCATTCGGTCCTGACTATCTTCCGACAAGTTACACCAACTACGGTCCGGGAACCAACATCTGCGCCCCAGGTGGAGACTACAGCCTCAACTCGACATCTTCTGCACCGGAAAGAGCCCAGATCCTCTCGACCCTTCCGAAGGAACTCGGCAAAGGCGAATACGGCTACATGCAGGGAACCTCGATGGCATGCCCTCACGTATCAGGCGTCGTTGCCCTCGGACTCTCATATGCCCGCAAACTCGGCAAGACATTCACATACGACGAATTCCTCTCGCTGATATACACATCGGTCAACAACATCGACTACTACATCGAGACCTGCAGCAAACTCAACAATGGCGTCCAGATGGACCTCACGCCGTTCCTGCATAACATGGGAACCGGAGCCATCGACACATGGCGTCTGTTCATGCAGATCGAAGGAACCCCATGCCTTCCTGTCCAGAAAGGTGCGGAAACCAAGGTTGCTCTTGACCAGTTCTTCAGTCCGGCAGCTTTGAATCTGACTTTCACAAAGGTAGAAGTAAGTGACGAGGCACGTGCAGCCCTCGGAATCGTAAGTGAACCATACGTCAAGTACGGAAAGCTCTTCATCCGCTGCGAGAATGAAGGCTCTGCAAAGATCAGCATCAGCGCCATTGCCGGAGGTAGTGAGATTGCAGGTGAGGGCACTGCGACTATGGGTGGAACAGAATTTACCCGCGAAATATCTATACTTTCCCGCGCAGCAGGAGTCTCAGAGAATGGCGGATGGCTCTAACCAATAAAAAAAAGTAAAAATGAAAAAAATAATACTTATATTAGCAGTCGCTTTGTTTTCGGCAGTAAGCTGTCAGAAGGACAGTGTCCGCATTCTTGAGCAGATCGCTGGAGAATGGCACTACTCGGCAGTTGAAAACGGAGTATCGGAGGATGTCTACGTGTCATTTACAGAAGACGGTCTTTTCGAGATGTATCAGAAGATAGGAGAGGGTCCTTACTGGTACAGCGCAGGAGAATATGCTCTTGACGCAGAATCGATGGTCCTCAGCGGCGTCTACACCGACCGTTACCCATGGAAATACACCTACAAGGTATCCGTGAGCGACAATACACTGACCATGTCGGCTCTTGAGCAGGAAGGCTACACAGTGACCTACTCCCGCGAGAGCATCCCTGCGTCAGTACGTCAGATGTCCCTCCCTCTGACCAAGTCAGAACAGGTGGAACTCTTCCTGTAACCGTCCCTGCCGTCATCCCCGGCTTGACCGGGGATCCCAATAACCCCGTCATCCCCGACCCGATCGGGGATCCCGACAAGAAACCACAAACCAATAAAAACAATAACATTATGAACAAAACAATTATCCCTGCGACCTATGAGTCGCCGAACACAGAAGTGTTCACAATCGAAACAGAAGGAGTCATCCTTACTGACAGCCTGAATGGCGTAGGTCACGATGATTTTGATTACGGTGGTAACATCCCTTTCTAAAGCATGGAGGAAATGACTATGAAAAAGATATTTCTTGCCCTCGCAGCAGTCGCTGCCCTCGCATCATGCGTAAAGGAAAATACCCTCGTCCCTGAGCAGACCGCCGACAACCTCGTGACCATCACCGCTGTCTCTGCCGACACAAAGACTACTCTTGACGGAGAAAATGTGTTGTGGGAGGAAAATGATGCAATCGCTGTCGTTGTTGAAGGTGTATCAGAT
>JAFVMQ010000001.1 GCA_017506825.1 Bacteroidales bacterium | reverse complement strand
GCTGTCAAGGAAGTCAAGGACGGTAAGCTTGCTGACGTTGCTCCTACCATCCTCAAGCTCATGGGCATCGAGCAGCCAGCCGCCATGACCGGACAGGCTCTGATCTAAATCTGCAGACAAAGAGGGCAGGACTGCCTTTTCTGAAACCATGGCCGCCCGTGGCCGTTGTGAACGGGAGGGGCCCACGAAGTGGGAGGGATTCAGTTTCAGAAAAGGCAGTCCTGCCCTCTTTGTCTGCAGATTCAGATCAGAGCCTGTCCGGTCATGGCGGCTGGCTGCTCGATGCCCATGAGCTTGAGGATGGTAGGAGCAACGTCAGCAAGCTTTCCGTCCTTGACTTCCTTGACAGCATCACCTGCGTTCACTACGATGAAAGGAACATCGTTGAGAGAGTGAGCTGTATTAGGAGTTCCGTCATCGTTTACTGCGTAGTCAGCGTTGCCGTGGTCAGCAGTGATGAGGATCACATAACCCTGTGCCTTTGCAGCCTCTACAACCTTTTCCACGCATGTGTCCACAGCTGTTACCGCCTTGCGGATTGCTTCGTATACTCCTGTGTGACCGATCATGTCACCGTTTGCGAAGTTGAGGATGATAAGGTCGTTCTTTCCTGTGTTGATTGCCTCTACAAGCTTCTCGGTAACCTCAGGTGCGCTCATCTCAGGCTGAAGGTCGTATGTGGCAACCTTAGGAGAGTTCACGAGAATACGGTCCTCGTTCTCGAAGAGAGCTTCAGCGCCACCGTTGAAGAAGAAAGTCACGTGGGCGTACTTCTCTGTTTCCGCGATGCGGAGCTGGTTCTTTCCAGCCTTTGATACCACCTCGCCGAGAGTCTCCTGTACGTTTTCCTTGTCAAAGAGGATGTGTACGCCTGTGAATGATGCGTCATACGGAGTAAGGCAGCAGTAATAGAGAGGAAGGGTGTGCATTCCGAATTCAGGCATATCCTGCTGAGTGAGGACTGCTGTAAGCTCGCGTGCGCGGTCGTTACGGAAGTTGAAGAAGATAACAGCGTCGCCTTCCTGGATCTTTGTAAGCGGTGCTCCTGAAGCATCTGTAAGAACGATAGGCTTGATGAACTCGTCGGTCACGCCCTCATCATATGAAGCCTGGATAGCCTCGGTTGCTGAAGTTGCGTAATTGCCCTTTGCGTCCACGAGCATGTCATATGCCTCCTTTACGCGCTCCCATCTCTTGTCACGGTCCATAGCGTAGAAACGTCCGCATACGGTAGCTACCTTTCCTGTTGATTTCGCCATCTCAGCCTCGAGACCTTCCACGAAGCCCTTTCCGCTCTTAGGGTCAGTGTCGCGACCGTCCATGAAACAATGTACATATACATCTTCGAGACCATACTCCTTCGCTACGTTGAGGAATTCGTATACATGCTCGAGAGAACTGTGCACGCCGCCCATTGAAGCAAGTCCCATCAGGTGGAGCTGCTTGTTGTTTGCCTTTACATAGTCGTATGCAGCCTTGATTTCAGGGTTCTGGAGAAACTTGTGCTCGCGTGCCGCGATATTGATCTTTACAAGATCCTGATATACCACGCGACCTGCACCGAGGTTGAGGTGACCTACCTCAGAGTTGCCCATCTGACCTTCCGGAAGACCTACGGCCTCGCCGCATGCCTTGAGGGTACCCATAGGATACTGCTTGCGGAGTCCTTCGATATAAGGAGCTCCCTGTGTATAGATGACATTAGACTCATCCTGTCTTCCCTCGCCCCATCCGTCGAGGATCATAAGTAGAACTTTCTTGTCCATAATATATTGTTGTTTTTATTGTTTCGCGGCTTTGCCGCGCAAAGATACAATTTCTGCAACATTTGAGCAATAGTTTGCATCTATATGGAAAATATGACTGATATGAAAAGATTCTTCGTGATGATGCTTGCTGCATCATTTGTTTTTTGTGTTTCGTCATGCAGTATGGATGACACCTATAACATGGGTGCCAAGGATAATGCTGCAGCTCCCGAAGATGCTCCGATGGAAAACTTAAGCGGAGACCGTTTTGACGCGATCGATGAAAACGATTTCATCAGGACCGCTGACAATAATGTTTCGACCTTCTCCATCGATGCTGACGGAGCCTCATATGCATATATGCGTCGCTGCATCAGGCAGGGATTTCTTCCGGGATCCAATACAGTCAGAATAGAAGAATACCTGAATTATTTCACATTCGATTACCCGGAACCGACCGGGGACCATACGGTAGCCATTAACGGAGAGGTGGGCGAATGTCCATGGAACGAGACCCATAAGCTTATCCGCCTCGGTATCAAGGGCAAGTCTCTCAAGCCTTCTCAGATGCCTGCAGCAAATTATGTCTTTCTTATCGATGTTTCCGGATCCATGAATTCTGCAGACAAGATCCAGCTACTCAAGACCGGACTCATTACCTTGACCGACAGGCTTAATCCTACCGACAGGGTTTCTATCATCACATATTCGGGACAGGTCAACCGTCTTCTTGAATCCACTCTGGTAAGCGACTCGGAAACCATAAAGGATGCTATCTCAAAGCTCAAGGCAAGCGGGTCCACAGCAGGAGGAGAAGCTATGAAGATGGCGTATGAAGAGGCTCTTGCCAATTATATCGAAGGCGGCAACAACCGTATCATCATGGGAACTGACGGTGACTTCAATGTCGGTGTGACATCGACAGAGGAATTGGTCGAGATGGTAAAGGAGCATGCCTCGAAAGGCATATACCTGACGGTGTGCGGCTTCGGGACCGGCAATCTCAACGACAGCATGATGGAGCAGATCTCCAACCATGGAAACGGAACATATGAATACATCGATTCAGAGGACGAGCTTACAAAGGTTTTTGTGAACGAGCGTTCGAAGTTCCAGGCAGTGGCGAACGATTCAAAGGTACAGGTGACTTTTGACAAGGAGAAGATAGAGAGCTACAGACTTATCGGATATGAGAACAGGGTTATGGCCAATGAAGACTTCGAAGATGACAGCAAGGATGCGGGAGAGATAGGTGCAGGTCAGACAATCACAGCCCTTTATGAAATAGTGCCGGGAGAGAAATATGCTGAAGGTGGTCCGCTTGCAGTCTTCGACTTCCGTTACAAGAAGGCTCTCGGAGAGGAAAGCATACCATTGACGATGGATGTTGTGATGTCAGATGCTTTGGATGCCATGCCGACAGAATTGACTTTTGCTGCCGGAGTAGCTGCATATGGAATGGTTCTCAGAAACTCGATCCATAAGGGTAGTGCAACCTTGGAGATGGCTTTCGACCTTGTCGGTGCGAAACTTGATTACGATCCGTACGGATATCGCACCCAGCTCTTCGAGATGATTGCGGCAGCTCAGGAAAATTCTTTGAAATAGTTTATGGAAAAACTGATACTTCAGGTAATAAAGGATATACATGATGCAGCTGAAAGGGGATCCCTTTCATTGGATGAGCAGGTCAGAGCCTATGACCTGCTCGATCTGCTTCTATCCATGGAGGGGCAGATTCCTTCTTCAGAGGCCTTTGCTGCAGCTGCGTCAGAATACTGCAAGGCATTTTCTGAAGTCGGTGCAAAGCTGGTATTTGATGAGGTGACACTGAAAGATCAGGCCAAGATCATACTCGAGCCTTACGAAGCAAGACTCAGTGATGCCCGTTTTGAAGCAGCTGCAGCGGCGGGACTGCATGAATTTGCGAAAGAAGTCTTCGAAATATGGCAGAACTCCGGAATATTTGCCCGCAAGAGGGCATTGCGCGAGCTTCGCGAGCGCGCCGGTTTCCGTCTGGAGAGTCACCGTATAGGAAATTATGTTGCAAAGACTTTCGATCTGGCAAATGAAGCACAAGCCCGCTTCGCCAAGGCTCAGCAGGCTTGTTTTTCAGCAGATCAGTCGTATAAGATAAGTCCCGGAATCCACGAAAGAATCAATGGAATCCTGACAGACATTCTATTCAGGTAGGTTCTTGTTCAGAAGGATACATCCAAGTACGGCAGATATCACGGATCCGCAAAGGACAGGTCTGCGATGAACATGGATACTGTAAATCCGATTCCGCATACGACCAGGAAGTCATTGATGAGCTGTCCGAATGTAAGTGGATGCCCCTCGTGGCTGAAAAAGTTGAATTCACCTAAGGAAAGGCTTACTTAGAGGTTCCCATGTGTTTTATCTTTTTATGAATGCTTTTTCAAGGGTTTGTGATATGTTGATCATAAAGTCACCCATCTTCTCGAATTCGCTTACGATATCCATGTAGTAGACGCTGGTCTGATAATTCTTTCTGCTGCTTTCGATTTCTTCTATCTCGGAGTCACGAAGATGGTTTCTGAGATTGTTGATGCGGTCTTCGGCATTGTATGCATTCGAAATATCTTCCAAGTCACCCCTATGCGCAGCTTCAAGATTTGCAATCATTGCATCGTATCCGTGATCAACAGCTTCTGCCATATCTCCGAGTTTCTTGACAGTTTCCGCATCAAATACCTTATTGTGGATGTTTCTGCGGGAAAGGATGCGGCTGATTGCCTCACCTGAATCTCCGAGAGATTCCAGTTCCCCAATGATCTTGTACATTCCCTTGATCCTTTTTGAAGTTTCTTCACTGATGTCCCCTTCAGATACTGCATTCAGGAATGATGCGATTTCGTATTCGATCCTGTCAGAGATTTCCTCATATTTTACCAGCTTGCCTCGCAGTTCTTCGAACTTATTGTAATCCGTCTCCTGAATAGCCTCAGAGGCATAGACAAGACCGTTTCTTGAAATATGGGCAAAGTGGATGATCTCGTCAAACGCCTGCTCTGTTGCCAGTTCAGGGGTAGCGAGAGGACCGGCAGAAATATATTTGAGTCTGAATACTTCTGTCTCCTGGTTCTTAGGTGTCTTGATGATCCAGTTCACAGCCTTTTCAATCAGTTTGACGCACCAGATCAGTATCATTGTATTAAAGGTGTTGAACAGAGTGTGGAGCATCGAAAGTCCGTATAAAGCAGCTGTCGCGTCCGGAGTGTTCTGACCGGTGACGGCAAAACCTTCTGCTGCAGGGTCAGGAAGTCCGAAAAGCCCTTCGATTATTCTTCCTACGAGTCCGAGGAATGGTCTGAAGAATATCAATGCCCATATGACGCCGGTTACATTGAATATCGTGTGCGACATGGCAGCCCTTTTTGCCTGAGTGTTTCCTACGGCTGCAGCAATGTTGGCGGTGATGGTCGTACCGATGTTCTCACCAAGCACCATT
This sequence comes from Bacteroidales bacterium, assembly GCA_017506825.1. GTDB lineage: Bacteria > Bacteroidota > Bacteroidia > Bacteroidales > UBA932 > Cryptobacteroides. The sequence goes on along the minus strand of JAFVMQ010000001.1, from coordinate 3,029 downwards.
GCACATGCCATATCGAACGGAATGAATCCCATGCTGAGCATAATCAGGGTGATGGCCATTGTCGCAGAAGATGACTGGAGGACAAGGGTCAGGATGGTACCGAACACAAGGAAGATAAGTACTGAGCCGAAGCCGTGACCTGCCCATGATTTCACGAATTCCAGTACCTGAGGAGTTTCGTTGAGATCCGGAACCGAATCCTTCATGAATGAAAGTCCGAGGAAGAGAAGGCAGAATCCCACTATCAGTTCACCGATGTTCTTCCACTTGTCTTTCTTTGCGTTCGAACAGAGGAAGCCGAACAGCATCAGCGGAACTGCAAGTATGGATATGTCTGCCTTGAAGCCGAGCCACGAAACCATCCAGGCGGTAACAGTTGTACCGATGTTGGCTCCCATGATGACTCCGATCGCCTGTGAGAGGGTCAGAAGTCCGGCATTTACAAAGCTGACAACCATTACGGTCGTAGCAGACGAAGACTGGATGATCGATGTGATACCGAGTCCGGTCATGACACCCTTGAAAGGATTTGATGTCATTGCGGAAAGGAAGCCGCGCAGTCTGTCACCGGCTGCTTTCTGGAGTCCGGAGCTCATCAGGTTCATTCCGTAAAGGAACATTCCCAATGCTCCAAGAAGAGTAAAGATTTGAAGTATTCCCATTGTTTTATGCTATTTGGTTGCTGATAAGATACCAGTTGTATGCTACGAAACATAAGACCATGAATGCTCCTCCGATCCTTCCGATCTTTCCTTTTATTCCGAATGCCATAGGAAGGACAGCAGCTGCAATCATTACAGCGTAATCGACAATTGTAATACCGGCAGATGTCAGCGGCATTACCTGTGAGCTGAGTCCCAGTATCAGGGTTATGTTGAAGATGTTCGAGCCGATTATGTTTCCAAGAGCCATCTGCGTGTTCTTCTTTACTGCCGCAGCAATTGAGGCAGCGAGTTCAGGAAGTGATGTTCCGCACGCTATGAGAGTAAGGGAAATGAATGCGTCGTTCACTCCGAATGATTTTGCGACAGATACTGCATTGTCGACGAAAATATCACAGCTGGTAATAAGAAGTGCAAGTCCACCGATAACCTTGACGATTGCAATCCAGAGCGGAGTCTTGTCTTCTTCGACAGCTTCTTCCGTCATATCCGTTCCTTTCCTGTCCCTGTAGAACGAGTACCACATGAATCCTGCAAAGACTGCCAGCAGAACGATTCCGTCCGGACGGCTGATGACTGCAGGATTCCCGTTGAAGAAATTGAATGCAAGAAGGGTCAGAAGCACGGATACCCCGATGCAGAGAGGTATCTCGAATCTCATGTTCTTCCTGTCGACAACTACAGGAAAGAATACAGCTGTAAGACCCAGGATGCCAAGCACATTGAAGATGTTGGAACCGACTACGTTGCCGATCGCAACGTCCGAATTGCCGTTCAATGCACCGATGAAGCTTACTACCAGCTCAGGCATGGATGTGCCGACTCCGACAATAGCTGCGCCGATTACAAAATCAGATACTTTGTATTTTCTGGCTATGGATACGGCTCCGGCTACAAGATAATCCGCACCGAAGACAATACCTGCCAGAGATAAAATTAGTAATAAATACTCCATCGTTATTTTATAAGTCTTTCTATTCTATATAACTGATGTTCATACATTTCTGAGCAAGGTTCATACTTGTACGGAATATACTCGAAAAGTTGAATATAAGCATTTCCGTGTGTCTTGCTGTAATAGATGTCCAGCTTTACTGCGTTGCCTTTGTCAGCTTGCGAAAGATCGATTTCTTCCGGTTTCGATTTGAGTGCCGAGGCTATTTCTGCTCTCATTGCCTGCTGGAAATAATGTTCCTTTTTAAGGTATGTCTTCCCTGTGTCGGAGTCTTTGTATCCTGTCCTGAGGACGAGTGCAAGAATGATTCCTCCAAAAATCATGAAGAATCCGGCAATGTTTATTCCGGCACCTGTAGGCAGTGCGATAAGGATTGAGCCGACAATGATGAGTGAAACCGATATTACAATATCTTTTGCAGAGTGTACTCTGATGAATGTTTTTTCCATGTTGATTATCATTTAGTGGTTTATTTGATTGTGTAAAGCCGTGGTAAGTTGCACGACATAAAAGACGCCATCTTCCTTTGAAAGGAAAATGTCGCCAAGGCAGGTATGAAGTCGGTCTAAATGATAAGTTTACCCAGATAGAGCAGCCTATGAGCCGGCTCTATGAGAGTGGAGTGAGTTATTATTGATTTTCTTTGAATGAAAAATCTTATGTCGGCATTGATGATCTTGCCGGATTTTGCGAATTCGATGTTGCTCCTGTTAGGGTAGCTTGTTCTTCTTGCGCTGCTTTGTATGTTTGTCGTGCTTGCTGAAGATACCTGACGGGGAACACAGCACTCTGTGTCAGGAGAAGAAATGCTCTGCTGTGATAGGATTAAATGCGAAAAGAAACCGGTTTCCGCATTTGCGGATATTGCGGATCCATGACCTTCCGCCCTGCCCCAGAAGACAGCGGTCACTATGAAAACCAGCACATATTTCAGCAGATTTCTCATTTCAGAGGGCAAAGATAATCTTTTTATCGTTTTATACCTGTATACATCTGACAAATGCCGAAGGTAAGAGATTGGGTCTTTATATGTTTGAATCCTGTATCATCCAACAATTGTGCAAACTTTGCAGGTGCTCGAAATTACGTACTCCGAAACCGACTGAGATCCTGTCGAACATGTTCCTTATTCCGTTTTTTTGTGCCATGGTCCGTTATCAATCCTCTTCAGTGCAAATTTAATTAAAAGTCTGATATCAGGTCATGAAAAACACCTACTTTTGCCAATCTAAAACCTGGACGATGAATAAGAATTATCCAATTTACAAGACCACCTTCATCGACGACATGCGTTCGCTTGTAGAGGAGGCGGCACAGAACTATCGACTGATTAATTTACAGATAGACTTCTTTACTCCCTTGCCGCTGACTTCGACAATGATCTCTCCTGGATATTCTGTACTTTGTACGAG
>JAFVMQ010000035.1 GCA_017506825.1 Bacteroidales bacterium | reverse complement strand
GCGTACATGATTTTCTGAGGATTGGTATATTCGAGAACAGAAAACCTGATGGAGAATATGTTGCTGCTGAAAGGTAATGTTATACAGGATGCTTCTGTAATGGTCTTGTCAAGTACATTTCCTTCTTCAAGATCAGGGTCATACGATACGACTTCATTCATTACTCTCAGTTCGGAGAAATATACCGGAGGTACTTCATGCTTGCTATGGTCGACAATATTGGGATAGAATGCGGTGATGCCCTTGATACCTCCGAAATATAGTTTGCCGTCTGCAGCTTTGAATGATGCCTTGAAATGGAATTCGTTTTCCTGAAGTCCGTCAGTTTGATAATAGGTCTTTACTGCATTTGTCTCAGGATTGAATCTATTCAGACCGTATTGGGTTGAAAACCAAAGGTTTCCGTCGTTTCCTTCCTGAATGTCATTTATGACGTTGCTTGAAAGTCCTTCGTTTTCTGTAAAGCAGACAGTTTCTCCGGAATGTCTGTCAAAACGGACAAGGCCGGACCCGGTGCCGATCCATAAGTGTCCGTCCTCTGTTTCGCAGAAAGATCGCACTATTGTCGACAGGTTTTCGTCAACATTCAGATTACGCATTTTTCCAGTTTCAGGATCATAGCACATTGGTCCGTTGTATGTTCCAATCCAAACAAGTCCGGACTTGTCTATATACAGGTTGCTGATCCATTTGTTGTCGTCATCCGCAAAAGTACGGATCACCTTTTCTTCTGATGGTGAAATGACAGACATTCCGTTTCCGTGAGTACCTATATATATAATATCGTCCTCTTCTGAATATGCAAGGCAGTATATCTGCTCAGATTTCAATTCTTTCTGATCCTTGAATTGTCTGAATCCGGATTCTGCTGTTCCGCAGAAAAGGCCACCCAGGTATGTAGCAACCCAGGTCTTTCCTCTCTTGTCGGTCTTTACTGACATTATGGAATTATTGCTCAGTCCGCAGTTTTTATTTGTATATCGTCTGTTCCCTCCGTTCCCGTCCACCAGGTACAATCCTGAACCGTCGGTTCCGATCCATAATCTATTTCCTGTCAGGTCTGATTCTATGGAAGTTACGCAGGCAATGTCAGCAACGCCCTGTTTCTGCGACCTTAGGGCTACCGTTTCAAATCCATACATGGACTTGGGAATTACCATAAGACCCGTCTGGAATGCTCCTATCCAGATATTTCCCTGATTATCTTCCTTTAGACAGTGTATCTTCCATCCTGATATGTCATAAGATGTTCCTGGAACATCTGTGTCCTTCATTTTTTCATCGGAAAGGCTGAAATGTTTCATGCCCTCGTTTTCGGTTCCTATCAGGAAACCTTCTCCGTTGTCAGGCATCGGCATTATGCATTCTATTCGGCAAGATCGTCCCGATTCGTCTTTTGCTTTCCTGATTATGTTGCCAGTATAATCATAAATGAGCAGTCCTTGGCTGGAAGTACCCAGAATTATGTTGCCTGATCTTACATCTTCTGCGAAAGATGTCACGGTCAGGGCCTGATTGTTTATCGTTCTGTCCTTCGTCCATTCATCAATGTTGATTTCCTCTCCCTTCTCAAGGTCGATTACGCATATTCCTTCGTTGTTTCCTGATATCCACAACCTGTTTCTGGAGTCCTTGAATAGACAGTTTACGAATTTAGATGGAATGCTGCTGTTTATTTCTGCCTGGAGAATCCTGTCTGTTGACAGTGTTTCAGGATCCAGAATATAGATGCCATGTCCGGAAGATGCTGCAATTATTCTGCGGTGTCCCTGGATGACGACTTCAGCTATGTCTGATATGTGCTGGTCAGAATCCCTTATTTCAGGATCCTGAAGATCGATATGGGTAAAGGTGTTGTAATCCGATTCGAATTTCTGCAGTCCTGCTGAGGTACCTATCCAATAATTGCCGAAGCTGTCTTCGAAGACGGTCTGCACAAGATTGCTTGCGATGGAAGTTGTCTTGTCTCTGTTATGTCTGAAATTCTGGAACTCGGTTCCGTCAAATCTCGACAATCCGTTTTCAGTCGATATCCATATGAAGCCTTTGCTGTCCTGATATATATTGTTGATCTGGCTGTTTGCAAGGCCGTCGGCAGATGTGTACAGACGGGGAGCTTGAGCGTGTGAGCTGATAGCTGTGATTAGATAGATGGCAAATGTGATAAATCGGTTATGTTTCATACTTTCAAAGTGTCATGTTGCAAATTTATAATTTTTATCTTTTTTTTCTTTATATTCTTGTAAATATCGAACATGGGTGCTGTGTTTGTAACCTGAAGACTAAGATTATTGTGTATATTATTGTATATTTGCAAGAATGATAAAATGAGCTGCGGAACTATGAGAATAAATTTTCTGATTACAAGTGCAATTGTTCTTGCATCCTTCTTATTGTCAGGATGTTTTCCTGACGATTCTCTGATCGACTTTGAAAAAGACCCGACTCAGAACCGGGATCCTGAAAAAGATAAGCCCGGTAATGAAAAACCGGAGGATGGAAAGCAGGAAGATGGTCTTACCTATGACAATCTGGCTGCGTACGATGTCCTCAAAAGCTATGTCGACCGTGTGAAGTATCCGGATTTCAAGCTCGGTCTTGCAGTTAACGCGCATAGTTTCATGCAGAAAGGCAAGGACTACGCTCTGGCTGTCGATAACTTCAATGAGATGACTGCAGATAATGCAATGAAGCAGTCATCGATAATGAGAAATGACGGTTCCATGGACTTCGCAACTGTCAGAAACTTTGTTAATGCAGCAGATCAGGCTGGTATGACAATATACGGTCATACACTGGCATGGCACTCGCAGCAGGCAGTCTCATATCTCAATGGGCTTATCCAGACGAAGAAGGTGGAACTTCCGCCATCCGAGACAGCGGATTTTGACGTGGTATCAGCTGATTTCAATGACGGCAGCAACATTTTCATAGGATGGGGAAACAACTCTTCAAATTCTGTGTCCAATGGAATGTTCAAGGTATCTAATCCTTCAGTGGCAGCAAATGATTACGATGTGCAGTTTGCATATGACGTGATAGAACCTTATATCAAAGGTGTTACCTACAGGATGACATTCAAGATAAAGGGATCCGCTGCCGGAACTCTTTCGCCGGCATTTCAGATTACGGACGGATACAGATCTGCAGGTAACTTTCCTTCCGTTGTCTTTGGTACGGAGTGGCAGGATGTCGAGATAGAGTGCAAGTGCAGTGCGGATGGAGCTACCAGACTTGTCTTCAGTTACGGTCATTTTGCAGGAGATATCTTCATTGATGATTTTGCTTTGATAGCTACCGATGTCAATTTCAGATATGATGCTCCTTCTCCGGAAGAAAAGAAGGCAATCCTGACCGACGTCATGGACAGATGGATCAAGGGTATGATGGAAGTTACTGCACAAAAGGTTTCCGTATGGGATGTGGTCAATGAATCCATATCCGGAAAGGACAATGACAGAGACGGCTACTATGAGCTTGAGTCAGCGCAGTGGGGAAGTGCTCAGAATTTCTATTGGCAGGATTATCTTGGCTCGGAAGATTATGTGCGCATTGTAATCGAGAAGGCAAGGAAGTACTATGCGGAGTATGGAGGAACAAAGCCGCTCAAGCTTTTCATCAATGACTACAACCTTGAGTCGGACTGGGATGACAACAAGAAGCTCAAGAGCCTCATCCACTGGATCGATGTGTGGGAATCTGACGGTGTTACAAAGATCGACGGTATAGGAACTCAGATGCATATATCATATTATGAGAATGCACAGACCCAGAAGAGCAAGGAAGACCATGTTGTCAAAATGCTTCAGCTGATGGCGAATACCGGAAAGCTCGTCAAGATTTCTGAACTCGATATGGGATATATAAACGCATCAGGTCAGACAGTCGCTACAGTAAACATGACCGATGCCCAGCATAGGGCGATGGCAAAGTACTATGAATTCATAGTAAGCAAGTACTTCGAGATCGTTCCTCCTGCGCAACAGTATGGAATTACCATATGGTGCCCGCTGGATTCGACTGCAGAACTTGGCAGCGGATGGAGAGGGGGAGAGCCTGTAGGTCTGTGGGATCAGAACTACAACCGCAAATACGCATATGCCGGTTTTGCTGACGGTCTGAGAAAATAAATCTTCCTTTAGCATGATAATTGACGTTTCATGGTGCTGATTAATTATTAGTACCATGAAACGTCATTTTGAAAATCTGACAAACAAAGTCGGCCGTGCCGTGCAGCACTGGTGGCTTATGATGCTTGCGGGCATCGTGTGTGTGGCGATGGGTATCGCCGTATTTGTATTCCCACTCCAAAGCTATGTTGTCCTAAGCATCCTTACAGGTGTGATGATGCTTGTTGTCGGTGCTGCACAGCTTGTTGTAGCTTCCACCAGCGGGAACTATCTTGCGATGAGGGGATATATGATTGTTGGTGGTGTGATTGATGTGCTTCTCGGAATTTTCCTTTGTGTATATCCGGGTGTCACCCTCGCACTACTTCCGATTCTTCTGGGCATATGGCTGATGTATCACTCATTCATGCTGATTTCCTTCGGAGGAGACCTTGAGACATTCCGTGTAAAGGGATCCGGCTGGACCGTATTCGGAGGTGTCATCCTTCTGCTTTTGTCGATTACTGTTCTTCTTAATCCTTTCAGTGCGGGAATTGCAACAGTTATCCTTGTCGCAGGAGTCGGTCTGCTGGTAATGGGAGTGCTTATCTGTATGGTTTCGATGATCCTCAGGGATATAGACAAGACTTTTCAAAAAGAATATCCGGCATAGCATGCTGTGAGATGTGTTTCAGTGCGGGCAACATTTGTTCACCTTATGTGCAACATCTGTTGCCCGTTCATTCGTATGCTTCTTTCTACCTTTGTTATGTTAAAGTCCATTTTGTCTTTAATGGAATCGGCATTTAACATTGACACATATTTTATTAACCAAAAAACTAACTGTCTCTATGGAAAAGATTTTCCCGAAAAGACTCGTGACAACGCTACTGGCGCTGCTCGCGATTGTTACTATGACTGGGCAGGCTTATGCTCAGACTCACGTAACAGGTAAGGTTACCGCTGCTGCTGACGGAACTAACTCAATGATGCTGCAGAAAGGTACAACTGAACTCTCGGTTGTATGGATCACTATCTGTACCTGAACGTGACAGATCAGGTCAAGATAATAAATGTGAAAGGCGAGGCAAAAGGTCTTATTACAGGCAAAACCTACAAGGATGAGGTATTTATTTCTCAGTTTGAAGTTGAATTCATAGAAATAAGCCATTAATTCATTATATTTACATGTTTTATCATCATG
>JAFVMQ010000034.1 GCA_017506825.1 Bacteroidales bacterium | reverse complement strand
TCAATCTATTCTTTCAGCAGAAGAAATACTCTCGCAAGACGTATAGGTAAAGGGTTTGCAGCATTGATCGGTCTGCCTTACTATATCTTCAGCACCGCAGCATCTCTGCCGATGTGGGTCACTGAACTTATCCTCAGAAGCAAGATCAAGGACAAGGCATTCAGGAATACCGCAAGCTTCGGTATAAAGCTTGGATTGGGAATCATATGGTTCATAATATGGACCGTCCTCGCTTTCTGCATGACTCCATGGCCGATCGCTGTCGCACTTACTGCACTCGAACTGCCTGCATACAGTTATTTCCATGATTATAATGAAGGTGCAAGAAGATTCATCTCCGACATCAGAATCACCAGATGCAAGAAACTCAGAAAGAGATTCGCAACTATAGTCACGGACTTCAAGAAATTGTAAACCTTAACCTTTCATCATTATGAAAAGAACATTTATCACCGCTCTGGCGGCAATGATGCTCTGCATCCCGTCATTTGCAGAAACTGCTGACGATACAGCAGCTGAAAAGGAGACAAAAAAGGAAAAGAAAAACGTAAAATACAACGAAAAAGGAGAAATCATAAAGACCGGACTGAACTTCGGTCCCCTGCCGGTAGTGGCATTCGACGCAGACCGTGGCTTCCAGTATGGTGCTCTCCTGAACATATACAATTTCGGAGACGGAAGCACATATCCGAACCCTAAATCATGGTGGTATATCGAAGCATCCGCATATACCGGAGGCACATGGAATCTTTACCTTAACTATGACAACAGGGAGATCTGGAACAATACACGACTCTCGATCTGTACGAACTACAGCAACGAATCAGCCCTTGACTTCTACGGATTCAACGGATACCAGAGCATTTACACATATGCATTGGACGGTTTCTTTGACAATGCTCCCGGAGACGGACCTGGCGAATTCGTATTTGACATGGACAATCCTAAGGGAGAAAAGGCTTACAACAAATTCCATGAAAAGGGCAAAGCTCCTAAAGGCTTCTACCGCTACAGCAGACAGTCATTCAGAGCCAAGGCTGACCTTACAGGAGAAATAGCCAACAACTTCTACTGGGAAGCCGGTTATACATTCTACTGGCTCAAGCACCACGCATTCACACCTGAGGGATATACCCCGGCTGACGGTTCCCTTTACCAGCTTTACAAGGATTGGGGCATACTTAACGATACTGGAGAAAACCAGTTCGTATCTGCTGTCAAGGCCGGTCTCATGTATGACTCCAGAAACGTCCAGAACAACCCTACAAAGGGTATATGGGCTGAAGCTCATGCTATAGTAGCACCGAAGTGGCTCGGTTCATCAATGAATTCATTCAAGCTTTCAGCTACCTACAGACAGTATGTTCCTATCGTCAGCGACAAACTTGTATTTGCATACAGATTCGCTTACCAGGGATTCCTCGGAAAGAACACTCCTTGGTATCTCATGCCTTTCTACTCGAACATGGGTTACACAAGAGACTTCGACGCTATCGGAGGATACCGTACCACCCGCGGTCTCATGCTTGACAGGGTACAGGGTCTTCACACAGGATTCTACAACATCGAGCTCCGCTACAGATTCATAGACTTCCAGCTTGCAAACCAGAACATAGCTTTCGCTCTCAGCGGATTCACAGATGGTGCTCATGTCTTCAAAGGCTATGACCTTACAAACAGAACAGGTGCACAAAAGGAGCTCTATAAGAAGTACATAGACACAAGCAGAAAGGATGGACTTCATGCAACAGCCGGTGCCGGACTCCGTTTCATCATGAACCAGAACTTCATCGTAGCATTCGAATATGCCCGCTGCTTCAACAAACAGGACGGAAACGGTGCATTCTATATAAACACAGGCTTCCTCTTCTAACAATAAGGTATAAAAGAACATGCATATAGGTATAGCCGGCAACATCGGTTGCGGAAAGACAACTCTTACAAGAATGCTCTCAGAGCACTACGGATGGACTCCCAAGTACGAGTCTGTCACATATAACCCATACCTGGAAGACTATTATAAGGATATAGAAAGATGGTCATACAATCTCGAGACCTACTTTCTGGCCCAGAGATTCCAGGATCTTCTTGAGATTGCAAAATCCGACGAGGTCATAATCCAGGACAGGACCATTCTTGAAGGCGTCCATATATTCGTAGCAAACAACAAGGCAATGGGCAATCTGTCTGACAGGGATTTCGACACATATATGCATCTTTTCAATCTTATGATGTCTATGGTTCGGGAGCCGGATCTCCTTATCTATCTCAAGTCATCCGTCCCCCACCTCGTATCCCAGATCCAGAAGCGAGGTCGCGATTATGAGAAAAGCATAAGCATCGAATATCTGAACAATCTTAATGAGAGATATGATGCATGGATAGAGAGTTACCCAGGAAAAGTCCTTGTCATCGAAGCTGACAATATGGATTTTGAGAACAGACCGGAAGATTTTGCAATAATAACCGACAAGATCGACGCACAGCTCTACGGACTCTTCTAAAGCATATTCGAGAGTCTTTCATAATAGGTCTTTGAGACCGGAATATGACGTACATCGTCAGCATCCAGTTCAGCATACATTATCCCGTCCCTGTCCTTGCGCAACACCTTGACATGGGCGGGATTGATGTAGAATGACCTGTGACAACGGACAAGACCGTTCTCCTGACAAAGTTCATCTATAGCTCTCATGGAAGATCTGAGGACATATTCTCTGACCTTGTTCTGTTCGACGTAATAGATATTAACATAATTCTCTTCAGCCGATATATATAATATTGTATGCGGCATGAGGACGATCTTCAGGTTATGAAGATGGTCATAGAATCTCATCCTTGATGCAGACTGCTCCGGATGAGTTTCCTTTTCGTGATACTCATAAAGTCTCATTGAAAGTGCTATGATCACATATGCAAACACAAGCGTCAACGAGAGATATTTAAACGAATAGGCCAACGCCTCGAAATAAGGCATCGGCTTACCGAGAACAAGCCATATATAGAGAGCCACAAAAAATGAAGAGAAAACAATTTCTGACAGACACCAGAAGATATAAAGAGAATAGTTGAGCTTCAATGGCAGATAATAATACAACAGTCTCGATACGAGAACTCCTCCGAAGATGATGCAGGAAATAATAGTCAGACGCACTCCGAACCATTCTGATCCCAGAAGAACATCCATACCTAAAGACCTATGAAGAAGCATGAAGGTAAAGAAAAACACCGGAAGTATGATCACATGCAGCAGCTGAGGTACAAAGCGCCTGAAAACAGAAGGAAAGCCATTCATCATTTGTCACAATTTGGGTGTGACAAAATTACAAAATATATTTTTTAATCCCAAATAATCAATTTTAGTCACAATTCACCCCAAATTATCACATTTTCACCCCAACAATCACATTTTCTTTAAATAAAGCCTTCGGCTATATACCTTTGCATCCATAAAGGTAAAAACAGAAAGAGACGAACTGACAAAACTATTTTGTTAGCACAGAAATTTACTGATTTGAAACCTGAATCTAAGTTAAAGTTGAAAACCCGCCGCCTGTGAAGGTAGCGGGTTTTGCGTTATATCTGATAACAGCCTTTAAAAACCTGGCAGATCGAGCCAGAGGGTCGGCAGGAGAAGAAGAAAACAGACTACAATAAGAAGAAGTATGAATTTCCACACACATTTGAACCATTTCTCATATGGGATCTTTGCAACTGACAGGACTGCCATAAGGACCCCTGAACAAGGAGTGATCATATTGGTGATTCCATCTCCAAACTGGAATGCAAGCACTGTAGCCTGACGGGATACTCCTATCATATCAGAGAACGGTGCCATGATCGGCATTGTAACTGCTGCCTTGGCAGAGGCAGAAGGTATGAATATATTGATAAAGGTCTGGATACCATACATCGATGCAAGAGCCCCTGCCCTGCCGGAACCTTCAAGGGCTGAAGCAAGAGAGGCAAGCATAGTATCTATTACCTGTCCGTCTTCAAGAATCACTATGATACCGGCTGCGAAACCAATTATCAGAGCAGCAGAGAATATATCCTTGGCTCCGGCAATGAATTCTTTAGATAT
>JAFVMQ010000033.1 GCA_017506825.1 Bacteroidales bacterium | reverse complement strand
GATCCACGCAAGGTGAAGAACACAAAGTATCTGGAGAAGATCTCGTTTGAAGAGGCGGCGGAGATGGCCCATTTCGGAGCCAAGGTTCTCCACCCTCTGACCATCGAGCCTGCAGTAAAGAAGAACATACCTCTGTATGTGCTTAATTCGATGAATCCTTCCGGCAAGGGAACGGCCATCCTTCGCAATGAGCTCATCGAGGATGGTGTGAAGTCTGTTTCCTTCAAGGAGAATATCCGTGTCATCAATATCTTTTCGATGAGGATGATCAATACTTCTGGCTTCCTCAGGAGGGTTTTCGAGATATTCAGCGAGAACAAGGTTTCTGTAGACCTTATCAGTACCTCGGAGGCTAACATATCGGTTACGGTGGACGCTGGAGAGAAGATCGACAAGGTGGTTGCCGAGCTTTCTGAGTTTGCAGAGGTGATTGTCGATGACGACAAGTCGCAGGTGTCTGTAATCGGAAAGAACATCGTGCGTCTGAACGGAATGCTGAAGAAGACATTCGCACCTCTGAAGAGATGCAATGTCTACATGATTTCCCAGGGAGCGTCTTTCGTCAACATCAGCTTTGTCGTTGACCGTGAAGAGCTGACAGATGTAGTCCAGGATCTCCATGACCACCTTTTCGATAATCCTGAAGAATTAGAAACATTTTGACCATGAGATTATTTATCAGCGGATACGGAAAAATGGGAAAGATGATCGAAAAGATCATTCTTTCAAAAGGAATTGAATATGCCGGATGGACGGAAGCGGTTACAGAAACCGATCCAGCTTTGGCAAAGGAATGCGTCTGCATAGACTTCACAACCCCGGATGCCTTCAGGAACAATTACCGTTTCCTTGCAGAAAACTTCAAGGCTGTGGTGGTCGGAACGACAGGATGGGCGGACATCAGGGATGAGGTTGTGGCATATTTCGAGAAATGCGGTACGCCAATGATATGGGCTACGAATTTTTCAGTAGGTGTCAATGTTTTCTTTGCAGTCACCGATTATGTATCGAAGCTTCTCGCGAAGTTCGGAGGCTACAATCCGTACATGGTTGAGATGCACCACTGCCACAAGCTTGATGCTCCGAGCGGAACAGCAAAGTCTCTTGCCGATATCGTGGACTCGAACATGGGAACGAGTGTAGATGTCCAGTCCGTACGCTGCGGTGAGATACCTGGTATCCATACTGTGGGCTATGAAGGTGCGAACGACCGTATCACTATGACCCACGAGGCATTCTCCCGTGAAGGTTTCGCTGTAGGAGCGGTCGAAGCCGCGCTCCGCACCGAAGGTCTCTCCGGTGTCCATGAATTCAAAGAACTTTTTTTTGAATAAACAGATGATTATGAACAATATAAATCTAACAGGTTGTGGAACAGCATTGATTACTCCGTTCAAGAACGGAGCAGTGGATTATGATGCATTTGCCGCATTGGTTGACCGTCAGGTCGAGGCTGGTATTGATTTCCTTGTTCCCCTCGGAACGACAGGAGAAACACCATGTCTTGAAGACGACGAAAGGATAAAGGTCCTTCAGGTCGCCAAGGAACACTCCAAAGGTCTGCCTGTAGTAGTCGGCGGAGGAACCAACTCCCTGAACCATACTATACGCAGCATGCAGATGCTTGATCCATATGGAGTCGATGCGTTTCTGATTGTGGTTCCGTACTACAACAAACCGACCCAGGAAGGTCAGTACCAGTACTTCAAGGCTGTGGCAGAGTCGACAGACAAGCCGATTGTCCTTTACAATGTACCGGGACGTACAGGCGCCAATATGTCAGCGGAAACGACTCTGAGACTTGCTGAGATCGACAATATCGTTGCAGTCAAGGAGGCGTCAGGTAACAGGACTCAGATAGAGGAGATATTGCGTAATGCTCCTGAGGACTTCATGGTTCTCAGCGGTAATGATGACGATACTCTCTGGATGATGCAGAACGGAGGTGCAGGTATCATCAGTGTAGCTTCGAATGTAGCCCCGAAGCAAATGGCAGATTTTATAGCGGCCATCCGCAAAGGGGATATGGCAGAGGCCGAGGAAATGAACAGGATGCTTACCCCTCTTTTCACAAACTGCTTTGTGGAAAGCAATCCTATTCCGGCAAAGGCTGCATTGCATGCGATGGGTCTGATCGAGAATGAACTCCGTCTTCCTCTTGTTCCTTCCCAGCAGTCAACATATGAACTGATGGTGGAAACAATCAAAGGAATAGGTCTTTTATAACGAAGAGACAAAGATTATGACAGAAAAAGAAAGATTCTATACAACGATAGCCGATCTTGAAAGCGGCAAAGTCCGTGTGGCAGAGAAAGTCGACGGACAGTGGAAAGTCAACTCTTGGGTGAAGGAAGTCATCCTGAGCGGCTTCCGTCTCGGACAGCTTGCCGATATGACCCAGGGACAGTTTTCATTCTTTGATAAAGATACCATTCCTGCAAGGAAATTCACTGCAGAAAATGGCGTCCGTATAGTACCGGGCGGCAGCAGCGTACGTGCCGGAGCGTATCTTGCGCCTTCTGTGATCATGATGCCACCTGCATATGTGAACATAGGAGCATATGTCGATGAGGGAACGATGATCGACTCCCATGCACTCGTGGGCTCATGTGCACAGGTGGGAAAGCATGTGCATCTTTCGGCGGCGTCGCAGCTCGGAGGAGTACTCGAACCGGTAGGTGCACTTCCGGTAATTATCGAGGACAATGTGTTCATCGGTGGAAACTGCGGAATCTATGAAGGTACGATCGTCCGTGAGAATGCGGTCATCGGTACCGGAGTCATCATCAATGCTTCGACCGCAATCTTCGATGCGACCACAGGCGAGTACATCAGGGCAAACGAAAACGGTCAGATGGTCGTTCCTGCCGGAGCTGTTGTTGTTGCCGGCAGCCGTCCGATCAGCAAAGGTCCGGGTGCAGAACAGGGTGTCCATCTGTATTGTCCGGTAATCGTAAAGTATCGTGACGAGAAGACATCCGGTTCAATTACTCTGGAGGATATGCTCAGATGAGTTACGACAATAAATTTTCAGAAGATGTAGGGTCGTTCTTCCGTTCTCCAGTCAGGGAGATATTCAAGAAGGTCGACCTTAATGCAATATATTCATTCGCCGGAGGATATCCATCGGCAGAGACTTTCCCTCTTGAGGAAATCCGCAGGACCATGTCGGAAGTGATCGACAAGTATGCCGGCAAGGCCTTCCAGTACGGAGCAACCCAAGGCGTTCCGGAACTTCGGGAAGCTGTTGCCGCGCGTTACGGCGTACCGGTGGAAAGAGTTCAGATCACTTCTTCCTCTCAGCAGGGAATAGACGTATGTACCAGGATCCTGGTCGATCCGGGTGACGTCATACTGACTTCCAATCCGTCATACCTCGGTGCTCTTCAGTCCTTCTGCTCATACCGGGCTGATATCAGAGGCATATCCCATAATGATGACCTGGCTGCCTTCAGACAGGCCTATGAGGCGGAACTGAGACAGATTAAGGTTGAAGGAAAGAAGGTCAAGTTCCTTTATATGATTCCGGATTTCCAGAATCCTTCAGGCGAATCACTGACCTTGGAAGAACGTCGGATGCTGGTTTCGCTGGCACAGGAACATGATTTCCTGATTGTTGAGGATAGCCCGTACAGAGAACTTCGCTACGAAGGGGAACATGTTCCGACAATGTATTCCCTCGATCCTGACCGTGTCATCCACCTCGGATCCTTCTCCAAGATATTCGCTCCCGGTTTCCGTCTCGGCTGGGCCATAGCCCATCCGGATATCCTGGACAAGATATATGTTTGCAAGCAGTCTCTGGATCTCTGTCCTCCGATCTTCGACCAGTATGTTGCAGCAGAATTCCTCCGCAGCGGCAGACTTGATGCAAATCTGGTCAAGACCATAGCATTGTATAAAGGCAAGCGCGACCTTCTCCTGTCGCTTCTGGAAGAACATATGCCGGAAGGAGTCAGCTGGACCCGTCCCGAAGGCGGTCTCTTCCTTTTCCTCACCATGCCGGAAGGATTCGATGCGGTTAAGTTCTACGACAAGGCCCTGGATGCCGGAGTAGCTTATGTGGCCGGAGAGTTCTTTCATCCGGACCGCAGCGGCAGGAACACCATGCGCCTGAACTTCTCCTTCATGAGCCCGGACCGTATGACCGAAGGCATCCGTCTGCTGGCCGGTTTGCTGAAAAATGAATTATGATGAAATTCTATAAGTACCAAGGTGCGGGAAATGATTTCCTGATAGCGGACAACCGCGACGGCTCCATCGTCCTTTCGACGGAGCGGATTGCCGCGTTGTGCGACCGTCGGTACGGAATAGGAGCTGACGGGCTCATGCTGCTCGAGAGTGCAGATGCTCCGTACGACTTCCGCATGACATATTACAATTCTGACGGTTCCGGTGGAATGATGTGCGGAAACGGTGGTCGCTGCATAGTTGCGTTTGCTGCAGACAGGGGCATCGGCTCATACAGTTTCGTTGCCGCAGATGGTCCGCATACGGCAGAAATCCTCGCTGCCGACGGATGTGCAAAGACAGTCCGCCTGCAGATGAAGGACGTATGTTCATATGAACGCCATGAATCCCTGACAGGGACAGATGTGCCTTCGGACGGATATTTTCTTGATACGGGTACCCGCCATTTTGTGCGTATTGTCGACGGCGTCGATTCGTATGATGTTGTCGGAGAGGGTCGTGACATCAGATACAATGCAGCGGAACTTCAGCCTGTCGGAGCAAATGTCAATTTCATTGAACCGGCGGAAGATGGCATTCTGAAAGTGAGGACATATGAAAAAGGTGTCGAGGATGAGACCTACGCCTGTGGAACGGGTATTGTGGCTTCATGCCTGGCTGCATTTGTGGCAGGGATAAGTCCTTCGGAAGTTCTTTCTGATGGGCACGTTCGTTATGATGTCCAGGCAAAGAGGGACAGTCTCAGTGTAGATTTCCGTCCTGCAGATGCCTGCCAGGGACTGGCTGAAGAGGTGTATCTTACCGGCCCGGCTGTATTTGTCGCTGAAGTTATTCTGTCTGATGAGCGATAATCCCGAAATACTTTCTTATATTTGTAATCGGACATAATTAAAATTTAGTGGAAAAATGAAACGTATATTTTTTATTCTCATATCATTGGTGGCACTTTCGTCATGTCTCAAGGACGATGGTTCGGGGATGGGACAGAAGTATCAGCTTGTTACGTCATTCCAGTATCAAGGCATCAAGTTCAATGCTGACAGTACATTTGTCAACACCAGCGAAACCATCGGTTTCGGTTATGATGCCTTGAACTTCTTTCATAATCTCGGTCCGGACAACATCACTCTTGAAGGCGGATTCATCCTTTCGCGTCTGGAAATGCCTAAGTCCGGTAATACCGCAGGATTGAAAAACAGATACAGGGCTCTGCTTCCTAAGGAAGCCTCTCCAGGTAATATATATACAGTATTCTATCAGAACCAGGATCCTGCAAAGATGCCGACTCATAATGTGGAATTTGCATTTGATGAGAACGGAACCTGTTCTATGAAAGGCTGCTATGTGACCAATACTGTCGAGGTTGCGGATTATGTCAGAGAAAATTTTGAGGAAGGAGACATGCTTGTACTGAAAGCTACCGGCTACTTCAAAGGGGTGGAGACGGCAACTGTGGAAATGAATCTTGCAGATTATTCTTCGCAGAAGGATTCCATTGTGTCCATATGGACTTCATTCAATCTCAGCAAGTTAGGCTCTGTCGACTTCGTTGACTTTGAACTTGTTTCTTCGAAACCTGACGCTCCGGCATACTTTTGCATGGATAACATGGTAGCTCAGATTGAAATAGAATACTAAACAGATATATTATGAAAACTAATCAGGAATACAAGAATGCAGCGTTGGCCGCACTTCAGGGCAGATGGGCTCCGGCGGTTGTGGCTGCTGTGGTCTTTATTGTGCTTTCCGGTGGTTTGTCCATCATTGTCGAACTGACAGATTCTCTTGTCGGTACAGATCCGGCTGCATTGGTCAGATTCATGTCGATGTTTACCATTGCATCTCTGTTATTCTCCCTGCTTGTGGTATCTCCTCTCGGAGTCGGTTACTACGTCGCCCATAACGAGCTTCTGCTTAAAGGGGATGACAGACTTACAGCAAACAGCTTCAGACTCGGCTTTAAGAACTATGTGCACAATGTCTGGGGAATGCTTCTGATGGGAATCTTTGTCTTTCTATGGATGCTTCTTCTGATCATTCCGGGTATCATCAAGGCATTTGCCTATGCTCTGACTCCGTATATACTTGTAGATAATCCTGAGCTTTCCGCAAATGAGGCGATCAATCTCAGCAAGAAG
>JAFVMQ010000032.1 GCA_017506825.1 Bacteroidales bacterium | reverse complement strand
GGGCAGGAGTCTTTTTTGCTGTCCCTGTGCACCGCCCTGCGCCGCCCCTTTGTCACAGGCGACAGGGGCGGAACTATCTTGGTTCGGGGCGATGAGTGCAGCGATCCACGATCATCTTGATGAGATCCTGACCAGCCTTGTCAGCAGGGTGAGCCTTACCTGCGAAGAGGAACTGTACAGGCTGCTTAGGATCGTTCACGATCTCAGCGAGTCTGTCGAGGTCACGGAAAAGAAGGTGTGCCCTCTTATATGTTGCGAAACGACGTGCGAAACCGATTGTAAGGACATCATCACGAAGAGTCTCCTTGATTGTAACCACCTGCTTAGGCGAGTAGTGGTTTGCAGCTGCAGGATCAGAGAGTCTTCTCTTCACCTCATCGATGAGCTTCTTGCGGAGAGATGTACGGATGTTCCATACTTCCTCGTCAGAAACCTTATAAATACCGTCGAAGCATGACTTGTCATAGTGGTGTGTCTTGAACTCTTCGCCGAATACCTTTGCATGTACAGCCTTCCACTCTGGTGCAGTCCATGTAGGATAGTGTACACCGTTGGTAACATAGCTTACGTGGAGCTCCTCAGGGAGATAACCTGGCCACATGTGGCCGAGGATGTCGCGGCTCACCTCACCGTGAAGCCATGATACTCCGTTGACCTCCTGAGAAATGTTTGCAGCGAGGATTGACATGGAGAACTTCTCGTTCACGTTTGCACCGTCATTCTTACCAAGACCCATCATAGTCTCCCAGTCGATCTTGAGACGCTGAGGATAGTGGCCGATGTACTTGCGGAGCATTCCTTCATCGAATGCATCGTGACCTGCAGGTACAGGAGTGTGGGTAGTGAAGAGTGATGAAGCTCTTACGATTTCAAGTGCCTCCTGGAACTCAAGGTTCTGCTCTGAGATAAGCTCACGGAGTCTCTCAAGACCGATGAATGCTGCGTGTCCTTCGTTGCAGTGGTAAACCTGCGGATTGAAGCCGAGCTTGCGGAGGGCACGGATACCGCCGACACCGAGGAGAAGCTCCTGCTTGAGACGGTTTTCCCAGTCACCGCCATAGAGGTTATAAGTGATAGACCTGTCTTCCGGAAGGTTCTCAGGGATATCTGTATCGAGGAGATAGAGCTCTGTACGACCGACGTCAACTCTCCAGAGACGTGCATTGAGAGTACGTCCTGGGAAAGCAACGCTTACTGTGATCCAGTTGCCGTTCTCGTCACGTACCGGGCTTGCAGGGATCTTGTTGAAGTTCTGTGCAACGTCCTCCGCAACCTGCTCTCCGTGAGCGGTGAGCTTCTGGTTGAAGTATCCGAAACGGTAGAGAAGACCTACAGCTACGAGGTTGGTGTTCATGTCTGAAGTCTCCTTGATATAGTCACCTGCGAGGATACCGAGACCGCCTGAGTAGATCTTGAGCGAAGTGTCAAGACCATACTCCATACAGAAGTATGCAACAGACGGAGTAGTACGCTCTGCCTTGAGGGCCATATATGTATTGAACTCATCCATCACAGTCTTGAGGTCTGCGAGGAACTTGGTGTCCTTCTCGAGCTTCTGATATCTCTTGAGGCTTACCTTGTCGAGCATTGCGATAGGGTTCTGTCCTGATGCCTCCCATGCTTCAGGATCAATTGATGCAAAGAGGTTCTTTGCAGACTCGTTCCAGCACCACCAAAGGTTCTTGGAAAGTATTTCGAGGTCTTTAAGACTTTCTGGAAGGTGGCGTGTAACGATCACGCTGTTCCATGTCGGTTGATTAACTTCAAATTTTCTGTATTCCATAGATTTATCGTTCCTGGCCGATGGGAATGAACCCATGACCGATATAATTTTTTCAAGTGATTTTGAATATGCTTCCTTATAGAAGGATATCTGGTTTTCCCAGAGCGCGATCTCGGAAACTTCCTTCGCGTTCTGCATGTATTTCTTTCTGCTGTCCTTGCGGAGGGATGCGATCTCCTTGACACGCTCAGCAACTCCGTCTACAACCTCGAAATAATTCGAGTCGTTGCGGTCGAGGACTGTGATGCCAGGGTGCTTCTTTCCATAATATGTACGTACCCAGAGGCCGAAACCGGCAAGAGTTGTCGTAAGAGTAGGAACTCTGAATGCAAGACTCTCAAGCGGAGTGTAGCCCCATGGCTCATAGTATGAAGGGAAAAGAGTAAGGTCGAGACCTGAAAGAAGCTGATAGTAGCTCATATTGAAGATACCGTCATTGCCGTTCAGGTATGAAGGGATGAAATACACCTTCACCTTATCACCCAATGCATTGTCCAGTCCGACATCATTGAGTCTTCTTGTCACATTGTCATACTCCGGGTTCATCAGATAATGTGAAGTCCTGGTCACATAAGTCGAACCGTTGCCTCCGAGCTTTGCAATAAGCTGCTTGTCCGGTCCGTTGTGGCCTGAAGGGATCATGATGAACGCATGTACCTGCTTGCCCTTGAAATCCGATCGGTTGAGCTTGTCGAGAGCATCGATGAATACATCTATACCCTTGTTCTTCCACTCATAGCGGCCTCCGATACCGACCAGAACAGCATTTTCAGAGACAGTCTCACCGCTCATGGCTGCAGCTACTTCGACGAGCTTGTTTCTTGCCGCCTCGCGCTGCTGCTCATACTCCTCGTCGGTAGCCGGAGTGAAGCTCGGCTCGAAACCGTTAGGAGTAACGATATCGACCGGTCTTCCCAGGAACTGACGGCACTCCTGAGCTGTAATGTCACTTACGGTTGTGAAGATGTCGCTGTTCTGGGCAGCCTTCTTCTCGAGAGAATGCCTTGCAACGACATTGAAACGCCTTGCCATTTCGTCGGCGTTATAGTTCATGATGCCGTCATAAAGCGGCAGATTGTTACCTGCGATGCATCTTCCGATTACAGTCGCATGGGTTGTGAAGACAGTCGCTACAGGGACCTTTGCAGCCTTCAGATAAAGAAGACCTGTTCCGGTCATCCACTCGTGGAACTGAGCCACGACCTTGTCAGACGACTCTAAATTGAATCTGTAGAAGCTTTCAATAACCCTACCGGCAGCATAACCGAAGAGGGCTGACTCTCTGTAATCCCAGTTTCCGGTAAGAGAATCTACCTGGAATTTCTTCCAGAACTCCGAAAGGATTTCGTTCTGGTTTGTAAGGAACTGCTTGAAATCCACGAGAATGGCGGTCGGCTTGCCTGGCACGTTCCACCTTCCGATGCGGACTCTGAGTCCTTCTTCAGCAGCCTTGACCCTCCAAGCCCTGTACAATGCAGGATCTTCAAGGAAGTCAGGGTTGCTGTCTGTGTCCATCCACACATCAGGTCCCACCATGATGTGGCGCCTTCTGTACTCATTCTTGAGATAAAGGGATTTGGTAGCGACAACGGTATAGATGCCGCCTACCTTATTACACACTTCCCAACTAACTTCAAACAGATAATCTGGCTTGATAAGTTCTGTTTTCATCTAATGACAAATTATTTATTTGCCCCGGCCGGAACCATTGTCTGATTCCGTCCGGGGACATAAAGTTTCGGGTTTTATCCCACTGACTTACGTCAGCTGTTATTTCTTGGCAACCTTCTTTGCCGCTGGCTTCTTGGCTGCAGTTTTTTTGGCTGCAGGCTTAGCTGCTGCTTTCTTTACTGCCTTCTTTGCAGGAGCCTTGGCAGGTTTTGCGGCTGCAAAGTTAACATCTGAAACGGAAATTGCATCATCAACACGCAAAATAAAATCACTAAGTACGTTCATATAGTTTATAAACGCCTCATATGGAGTATCATACGGGTTGAAATATTTATGCACAGCTCCGTCTGAGAAGAACTTTGTACACATATAATAGAAGTGGTCGCTCTCCTGAAGGTGACCGAAATCTGACCAAAGTGTCTCATCATTGAGAAGAGCAAGCTTCTCTGCCTGATCGTTAAGCTTGTTGAACGCATCGTTCTGGAGCTCGTTGCCAAGCCATGCAGTCACGTCACGTTCCTCGTCTGCCCATGAAATCGGATCCGGAACATCAAGCTCTGCAACAGGGCGATGCTTCTTTGTAGCCTGCGAAGGTGTCACGAACTCGAATTCTCCGTCCTTGAGCACTACTTCAGGGAAGAACTTCATGAAATCAAAGATTCCGCTTGCAGCCTTCTGGTGCTCGCCGAATGTCTCGTAATCCATGAAAAGGTTCACGATCTCGTCATTCTGAGCTGAAGCCTTGAGCCATCCGAGATACTTATCACCTGTAAGAGGCCAGTCTGACCATCCCCTGTCTGAGAAACGGAATGCGATATCGTCGCTGAGACCTGAGTTCTTGAGAAGGAGCTTAAGGTTAGGAGCCTGAGCGCAGCTATATACGAAGTTAGGGCTCTTCCATCCGAGGACATGCTTTGCACCTTCTGTAAGCATGGTCTTGAATCCCATGTCATAAACCATCTCGCCGATAGCGTCAGAGTAGATGAGCTCAGTGTTTCTGAATGCCTTTGGAGTCACTCCGAAATAGTGCTCGATAGCCTCTTTGTGCTTAAGAACCTGGTTCTTGAACTCGATTGGAGATGCAAGAGATGCAAGTGAGTGATAGTATGTCTCAGAAAGGAACTCTACGTTACCGGTCTGAGCGAGCTTGCGGAAGCTCTCGATAACTTCCGGAGCATATCTGTCAAACTGCTCGAGAACTGAACCGGAGATAGAGAATGCCACCTTGAATGCACCCTTGTTTGCCTCGATAAGTTCGAGAAGAAGGGCATTCATAGGAAGATAGCACTTCTGAGCTACTCTACGGAGGATGGTTCTGTTAGCGAAATCGTCATAGTAATGAGAATCCTTTCCGATGTCAAAGAATCTGTATAGTCTCAATCTGTTTGGCTGATGTACCTGAAAATACAGACAAATACTCTTTTTCATGATTATATTATTGATTTATTTATTATCGATTACTTCCTGATAAATACCTTTGATCTTCGCAGCAACATCGTTCCACTTGATGCTGTTGACCTCGTCATAACCGCAGCGTGCGGCAAGATTGGAGATTGCAGGATACTGGAGAAGACCATAGATTGCGTCAGACATTGCGTCCACATCCCAGAAGTCCACCTTGAGGGCATACTTAAGGATCTCAGCACATCCCGACTGCTTTGAAATGATTGAAGGAACGTTGGTCTGCATCGCCTCAAGCGGTGAGATTCCGAACGGCTCTGAAATAGAAGGCATCACATAGACATCCGAAAGCGCGAACATCTTGTGCACCTCCTTTCCGCGAAGGAAGCCGGTGAAGTGGAATCTGTCAGAAATGCCGAGACGGGCTACGTGACGGATACACCTGTTGAGCATATCACCGCTTCCCGCCATAACGAATCTAACATTGTCGCATCTCTTGAGGACCTTTGCAGCTGCCTCGATGAAATACTCCGGACCTTTCTGGTAGGTAACACGTCCGAGGAAGGTAACGACCTTCTCTTTCACGTTCCTCTCGACCTCGATCTTCTCGCGGCCAGTGAAGTCAACGGCATTGTGGACAGCCACAACCTTATCAGGTTCGATTCCGTAACGGTTGATACATATGTTTCTTGTAAGCTCACTCACAGCCATCACCTTATCGGCTGCCATCATACCCTTTGTCTCAAGGTCTACAACTCGAGTATCGACCTGATCGTCGCTTGCTCGGTCGTATGATGTAGCATGCATATGTACCACGAGAGGCTTGCCGGTAAGCTGCTTTGCGGCGATACCTGCAAGATATGTAAGCCAGTCATGTGCATGGATCACATCGAACTGGTCCTTGTACTGCATTGCGATGGTAGCACCGACCATTGCATAGCGCGCTACCTCTTCCATCAGGTTAGCTCCGTACTTGCCTGAGAACTTGTATTTCTGGCCGTACTGTACACGGAAACCCTTGATCTGTCTCTTGCGCTCTTCCTCTACCATTGTAGTGAAGTCGCGTGGATCGACATAAGGGACCATGTTTGTGCCGATATGCACGAACTGAACCTTTCCGAGGAACTCATCGACTGTTTCGCTTACCGTATCGATAGCGACGTCGCTCGCATTGATGATCTTTACCGCACTTTCATCCTCGTCTCCTGAAGCTGAAGGCATGACGAAAAGAACGTCGACATCGTTGTAGGCAAGACCTTTGGTCATACCGTAGCAGGCTGTTCCAAGTCCACCTGCAATATGAGGAGGGAATTCCCATCCGAACATCAGAACTCTCATTTCCTTTCCTCCTTATTTCTTATACTGTTCCATTATATATGCTATACGAAGAAG
>JAFVMQ010000031.1 GCA_017506825.1 Bacteroidales bacterium | reverse complement strand
GGAGTCCTACGATACCGCATTTAAGTGCCATCTTTATCTATTTTTAAGTGTAAAATACTCTTTTGTCAAATCAGGGCGCAAATTTACGCTAACTTTTTCTTTTTCTTATCCTTATTTCCGTTTTTTAGCCAAAGTTTTTCTGTTTTTTAACCTTCTTTCAGGCTAATTCAGTCATATTTGCCTGATATGAAAAGCATATTGGTATATATATCACTTATCTTCTCCTGCCAGTATATTCAGGCTCAGGAAAGGGATTCTCTGCTTACGGTGTTCTGGAACGTAGAGAATTTCTTTGACTATACCGATCAGGGGAATGGGGAGTCAGATAAGGAATTCTCGTCCATGGGTGCACGTCACTGGACGAAGAAGAAATTCTATCGTAAATGTGATGCGATAGCAAAAACCATCCTGTGGATGGGGGACATATACGGGAGGATGCCTGATATTATAGGGTTTGCCGAAATAGAGAACAGGGGAGTACTGAAGATACTTCTTGAAAGCACCCTTCTGCGAAAATATGATTACGGAATCGTCCACTATGATTCTCCGGACCGCAGGGGAATCGATGTAGCCCTGATCTACCGCAAATCAGTCTTCAGAAAGATATCATGTTCTTTGAGGGTTCCCGAATACGAAGGCATCGGATTGCAGACCAGGGATATCCTGCATGTGCAGATGGAAATGCTGTCTGACGGAAAAGATACATTGAATTTCATAGTCAACCATCATCCTTCAAAATTCGGTGGAGAAAAGGAATCGGAAGGAAGAAGGAATGCAGCAATGATTGCACTGAAGGAGATGTGTGATTCCATCGGCAACGAACCGGTCATAGCAATGGGAGATTTCAATGACAGTCCTGACGGTCCGGCATTCGGAATAATCGAAGGAACCCTGGTGAACAAAGGAAAGGAATTATATGAAAAAGGAGAAGGAAGCATCCGTTATGAAGGAAGATGGGATCTGATAGATATGTTTCTTGTAAGCGGAACGATTGCTGAAAATACGCATATGGAAATATGCCGGATACCTTTCCTTATGACATGGGATAAGAAGCATCCCGGAGAAAAGCCGCTGAGGACGTATTCAGGTCCACGTTACATAGGGGGAGTCAGTGATCATTGTCCAGTTATTCTTTGGTATTTCAAAGACAATTAGTACATTTGCTATGATAACCACATAGATGACATATAAAATCAATATACCATGAAACAGAAAATTGCAGATAAATTCCAGACCCTTTTCCAGACAGAGGGTGAGTTCTTTGCGTCTGCCGGACGTATCAACCTTATCGGTGAACATACCGACTATAACGGCGGTTTCGTCTTCCCTGGTGCTATCGACAAGGGAATGATGGCAGAGATCAAGGTCAACGGAACCAATAAGGTACGTGCATTCGCAATCGACCTCGACGAGTACTGTGAGTTCGGTCTTAATGAGGAAGATGCTCCTGTCCAGAGCTGGGCGCGCTATATCTTCGGAGTATGTCGTGAGATTCAGAAGAGGGGAGGAGTGATTGCAGGCTTCGATACAGTGTTTGCAGGTGACGTTCCTCTCGGAGCCGGCATGTCATCTTCTGCAGCTCTTGAAAGCACATTCGCTTTCGCTCTCAACGAACTCTTCAACCTTGGTATAGACAAGTTCGAGCTTGCACGCATCGGACAGAGCACCGAGCACAATTACTGCGGCGTGAAGTGCGGTATCATGGACCAGTTCGCATCGGTATTCGGAAAGGCCGGCAACCTCATGCGTCTTGACTGCCGTTCGATGGAGTTCGAATACTTCCCGTTTGATCCGGAGCAGCACGGATATAAGCTTGTTCTTCTGAATTCATGCGTAAAGCACGAACTTGTAGGATCTCCATACAATGACCGCCGCGCATCATGCGAGCGTGTTGCAAAGGTTCTCGGACAGGAATACCTCCGTGGTGCCACAATGGACCAGCTTGAGGCTGTCAAAGATCAGATTTCAGAGGAAGACTATCTCCGCGCACGCTATGTGATCGGTGAGGAAAGAAGAGTCCTTGATGTCTGCGACGCTCTCGGAAAGGGTGACTACGAAACAGTAGGAGCGCGTATGTACGAGACCCACTGGGGAATGTCAAAGGATTATGAGGTTTCATGCGAAGAGCTTGACTTCCTCGCTACAGTGGCACAGGAATGCGGTGTGACAGGTTCCCGCATCATGGGTGGCGGCTTCGGCGGCTGCACGATCAACCTTGTAAAGGCTGAGCTCTACGATGCATTCATCGAAAAGGCGAAGTCAGCCTTCTCAGAGAAATACGGCCATGAACCTGTAGTGATCCCTGTAGTGATCAGCGACGGTGCACGCAAGCTGGCGTAACCTCAGCTGTTTTATCGGAGTTTTGAACTGAGCCAGTCGGCGTCGATTTTTTCAAATCCGTCGGCTGGCTTTATCTGTGGGTTGCGCTCGAGAATGCCTGCGCAGTCCTGATACACATTCCAGCCTATGTTGACTCCGAGCATCTGGCCGTCGAGGGCGTACATGAAGGTGATTATGCGTGCGTCGCCCTCTCCTTCAATACGGTAGAAATGGAATACGGATGCCATGAACTCCTCCTTCTGTTCTGCTCCAACGCTCTTCTGCAGCATCTCCATCTTTGTAACATACTTGCACATCTCAAGCACAACATCATCCAATCCGGCATCGACGGTAAGAACCTTCTCCATCAATGAACCCATGTCATTCACCCTGCGGAGGGTATAGCCTCCCATTGCCTTGGTGTGCATGGTGATAGCCTGCATCTGTGTCTCGGATATATCTCCTGAAGGAATGAGCCATACCATAAGTCTCGAGGCAGGATCATGGTAGAGGGTTTCGTATTTGGCAAGATTAACCTGTCCGCAGTGAGGGCATTCCCAGAGGAAGAGGGATCCGTCACGTACCTTGTCCTTGAGTTCTGGATTCTCTGATACGTTTATGCTTTTATAGATGGTTACTTTCTGCTGCTGACCGCATTTGCTGCATGGGGCGAGTGCTTCACTGATGATTGACATTGTTTAAATCTTAAAAGGTTACGTTGAATGTAGGACCGACATAGTATCGGCTGATGTTGATTCCGGTTTCAGAAGCAAGCTTGTCGAAGCTTCTGCCTCCGTTGTATGAACATGTAAGTCCGAACGAGCAAGGCCACTCAAGGGTCAGGATGCTGTTCATATCCAGTATGAATTCGGCTCCTGCCGAATAAAGGGAATCCTCTCCAGCCGACATATAGTCAAGATGAGGATTGATGACAAGTCTTTTTATCGAGAACATGCTTCCTCCGATAGAGAGGTCGCCGATATATACGGGACAGGCATAATCTGCGCTTAACTTCGTCATGCTGGTGTTCATTATGGCGAGGTAGCTGAAGAGCTCTCCGTTATTGCTCAGTCCTCTCGGCATCACATTGACTATAGGCTGTCCGAAAGGAGCGTCATTCAGTTTCGTCTGATGCATCATGCTCAGTCTGATACCGTGGGTAGATATTAATCCCGGAACATATCCGTACACGTATCCATATCCCATAGGGGAGAGGTATGAACTGCTTTCAAGACTGCCTGAAGCACCTGCTTCGATTCCTATACCGCATTTTGGATATACGGCAGAGTTCGGAGTGGAAAGCATAGTATAAGCTCTGACGGAACCCCGGAGAGTCTGTCTCAGGGCGTTTCTTCCCTTTGTCGCCCGGCTGAATTCATACCAACCGTTGGATTTGAATCCTCCGTCTTCTCCAAGATCAGGAATTACACCTTCCTGATAGTCCAGGACAACAGCCGAAGTGTTGAACCTGTCATTGCTTATCGTATATGATAACTGAGGTATGACACCTTTGAACCAGCCTCCAGAAGAGAAGTCGAGCGGAACATAGGCTGATATCTTTCCTTCGAGATAAGGAGTGTCAAGAGCAGTGCTGTTCAGTCCGATGCTGTATGAGTTTCCATTGAGGTAATATTTGGTGACATACTGTCTTGCAGCCCTGTCGTTGAAATCAACGGAAGCCTCAATTACCGGATACCATCCCGACCATGTAAGCCTTGCGTGTCCCGAATGTCTCCACTTTGACGGCTCGAACGGATCCTTGTGGGCTGAATATCCGAACTCTCCGACGGAGTTGGCGAGCCTGTTCTGCATGATTCCGGTCGCTCCGAGTGATGCGGCCTGCCAGATGTAGTCGAATGACATGTTCATGATGTTGTCGACGTTGACATATACCGGAGCCCAGGAATGTACATTGAACATATGTGCAGCTTTGCGGTATCTGCGAGGTTCGCTGAATTTCACTTCTATCTCAGGAACCCTGTCCGAAGCACCTTGTGCGAGGGCTGCCAGATGTTCCTGTTGGGTAAGCTTTTCCGCTATAGGCCACAGGTATGTGTCGCTGAATGTGACCGGGATGTCTTCAAGACTGCCGGTCGGGGTGCGGAAAATCTTCATTCCTTTCATGGTCTGAGACGAGAAGTAGAGATACTCTCCCTTTTCATCATATTCAAAATCCGATGCTCCGTATCTTGTCACAGTCTTCTGTCTGAGCTCTCCTGTGGCTGGAAGGAAATGGTAAAGTTCGTTCACTCCTGTCCTGTCGCAGGTAAACATCAGTTCCCCGTTCCAGCTTTTCAGATTCTTTATCTTTACCGGCTGGGGTTCCAGTCCGACAGACCAGTCCCCGTCTGAAAGCCGGTATATACCGAATCCCTCTTCTGTTATACCTGATGCGTAGATATCATTTCCTATCCAGGCGGTTTCAACAAGCTGGACACCTTCTGGTGCCTTGACCGACGAGGTCGGCTTACCTGTCATACCGTCAGCAACAACAACTGATGACCCTCCGTCTGTACTATAGCTCACAGCAGCCGCGTAATATGTCTCCTGATTCATGTCTGGATTGAAAAGCAGCATGCTGTTTCCTTTCAGGGATTTCTTTCCCCCTTTGAAGAGACTGATGTAACGAATCTTTGAATCTGCCTCCATCGTCCATCTTTCGTCAGGCAGACCCTCGCTCCAATAAAGTCTGTTAAGGCGTCTGAGAGCTTTCAGGGAACTCGTCTGGTGGGCAAATCTTGAAATCACGCTCTCGTTTCCGTGTTTATCGATCCTTACAAGAACCGGAGATGTCTCGTGTCCGCTTTTTATCGCATAGAGACTGTTGTTCATTATGCTCAGTCCTTTATAGTCCGCATATAGGCGAGGTTCCTTCGAAACCTCTTCCATCGGGATGAACGGTCCTCTCGCATCTGCTTCCCTTTTCCATATTTCATGCATGGTATGGCAGACTTCCTGAAAGGCGTCCTCGAACTTCTTTCCTGTTGCCTGTTTTGTTATTGTAGAGAAAGAGAAGAGGTTGTACGGTCTTCTTGCTGAAAGATCATATGCATCTTTCATGTACATAGGGCAGTCGTAAAGATATCGGAAGCCTCCGATGGTAAGGTATCCGAGGGCATAATGATCCGGTGCATACCTTCTCTGAGAGCTGAGTCTCCATTTGTCCCATTTGCGGAAATCTCCGTTGTCGAATGCGACCTTATAATAGTTGAGGAAATCTGCGGTCCTGCCTCGTCCGGACGGGGTCAGCGCAGTTTCCGCAATTACGGCATCACCTTCGATGGTAGAAAGGCCGGGATAGAGAATGGATGCAAGGATGTTCCACATCTCGCCGAATGCCCAGCCGAAAGGCTTCTGTGCCTGTGTCATACCGAACTGCATCTGTGTGACATGTCTGCCTTCGTGGACGGACAGCATTGTAGACCACGGAAGCGGCTCAGGCGAGTAGGCGGAAGGAATGGTGAACAGGTCCATTCTTTTAGGAGCCCACGCGACAGATCCGTTGGAGGTGTTGTATGTGTGCATCACGACTGGCATACGCAGTCTGCCGGGACCGCCTCCTGTATATCCGGTAGTTCTCGATACCGGGATTCTGAATCTTTCAAGCTTGTATCCGTAGACTTTTGCGAGGGAATCCGCTCCTTCGGGATAGATTATGCTGAAATTATCTGTATCGATCGAGTACCATTTCAGTCTACCCGGATCGTCTCCGGTCACATAGAACTGTGCGTGCGATAGAAAAGGTGTCAGAAGAAAAGTCAGGAATATTATATATCGGGATAAAATACTATTCATTGAAATTTTTGTTAAAAGGAACAATATCCAACGCAAATCTAATTATTTTTTTATATTTTTGCGACCTATTAGCCGTATATAACAACTAATTAAATATATGACAACTTTTCTAAACGTGCTTTCCGTACTGGGTGGACTTGCTATGTTTCTCTACGGTATGGCACTCATGAGCGAAGGTCTCCAGAAATCTGCCGGTGACCGACTCAGGTCTTTCATGGCCAAAATGACTTCCAATGCATTCAAGAGAGTTCTGACAGGAACCGTTGTTACAGCCCTTGTCCAGTCTTCGTCAGCGACTACAATCATGGTTGTAAGTTTTGTGAATGCCGGACTCCTCACTCTCGGAAATGCTATTGGCGTCATTATGGGAGCCAATATCGGAACAACCCTTACTGCATGGATCACATCTCTCGGATTCTCGGTAAACATCGCTTTGTTTGCTGTGCCGATGATGGCTTTAGGCTTCTTGCTGCACTCTATGAAGAAGTCCTCATTTAAGAATGTAGGACAGTTCCTTATGGGTTTCGCAATCATGTATGTAGGTCTTACATTCATGAAAGACTGCTCGAATGCTGTTCTTGACAACTATAAGACAGGAATGATGAGCTTCTTCGGAAGTATCAACGGCTTCGGTTTCGGTTCCGTTCTTCTTTTCCTCATTGCAGGTGCAGTGCTTACAATCGTTCTTCAGGCGTCCAGTGCAACCATGGCGATCACAATGCTCCTTGCTGCGTCTGGTCTCATAGACTTCAAGCTTGCCGTTGCAATGGTGCTAGGAGAGAATATCGGAACTACAATCACAGCCAACATCGCAGCTGCAGTAGCCAATACATCTGCTAAAAGAGCGGCGCGAGCGCATACTATATTCAATATCATAGGTGTAATCTGGGTGCTTTTGCTTCTTAATCCGATTATCTCCCTCATCTGTTCAATCATGGAGTCTCTCGGATTCTATGATCCTACAGAAGCAAGTCGTCAGCTTGCTCTTATAGCAAACAGCGGAATGGAGGTAGGTTCAGAAGTTATTGATATGTACAAGAATTCGCTTCTTTACGGTATCGCGATGCTCCACACCCTCTTCAATGTAACCAATACATGTGTTCTCATCTGGTTCACTCCACTTATCGAGAAAGCAGTAATATGGCTTGTGAAGTCTCCTAAGGGTGAGGAAGTGTTCAGACTCAAATATATCTCAGGAGGTCCTCTTTCTACTGCAGAGCTCTCTCTTAACGAGGCACAGCAGGAAGTGGTACACTTTGCAGAGATATGCCGCAACGGCTTCGGATATCTCCGTCAGGCTGTAAATGAACAGAATTCAGACAAGTTCGATGAACTGAATGACAAACTGATCAAGTATGAGGAAATCACCGACAGAATTGAGTTCGAGATCGCTTCATACCTGAATGAAGTTTCAAAGAATGAGATAAGCGAAGAGGCTGCCGACAAGATCAAGGCGATGTACAAGATCATCAAGGAGATGGAGTCTCTCGGTGACTCAGGCGAGTCTATAGGACGTATCCTCAAGAGAAAGAACGCCCACGGAAAGAGCTTCGACAAGTCGCTTCTTGACCGTCTCAACAAGATGATGGATCTCGTACAGAAGGGATACGATGTGATGGTAGAGAACCTGAAGAACGAAAACCTGTACGATATCTCGAACGCTGTCAATGCGGAGTACAATATCAATGAATGCAGAAACCACCTCAGAGAGGAGCATATCGTCAATATCGAGAGCAACAGCTACAACTACCTTACAGGTGTATATTATGTAGATGTTATCAATGAGCTTGAGAAGATAGGTGACTTCCTTATCAACATCTCTGAGGCTGCAAAGGTTTCTCATGAGGCATAATATCATAACATTTTTTCTTGTCTCGATCATTGTGACAGGATGCGGAAATAAAAAGGCGGAGCAGTTCAATGCTCTGCCTTTTCCTGATATAAGCCTGCCTGCAATGATCGAATCTCAGCAGGAGGCTGCGGAATACCTTGCCGAGCATTATTGGGACGCCTTTACCGATACTGAAAGGACGTATCCCTCCGACTCTCTTCTGTCAAGCGGAGTCCGCAAGAGAGAGATAGAGCAGAAATACTCGAACTGGATATCCATTCTGGATATGGTGGATCTCAAGGTCTCTGAAAAATCTCTGAACCGACTGTATGAAAGAGCCTTGGCTTGCGAGAAGAAGGACACTTCGTCAAATGTGTTCGAGACTTTCGCTTCGCTTGCAGACAGGTATCTTTATGACCCGAACTCTCCGGTGAGGAACGAGGAATACTACCTTCATTATGCATCCCGCCTGGCTTCGTACGAAGGTTACAGCCGTGAAAAGAGAGACGGCTATGCATTTCATGCAGGCAATTGTTCCCTCAACCGTCTGGGACAGCCGGCGGCTGATTTCCGTTTTGCGGACAGCAAGGGAAAGATCCGCAGGCTATATGATGTGAAGGCTCCGTATACCCTTCTTTTCTTCAGCAATCCGGGATGCGAGGCCTGCATGAACATCATAGAGACGCTGAAGGCAGAGCCCAAGGTTTCCGAGATGATATCTGCAGGTCATCTTGCTGTATTGAACATATATATAGACGAGGATCTCCAGGGTTGGAGGGACTATATGCCGGTATATCCGGATGACTGGTATAACGGCTTCGACCCGGATATGGTAATACGTGGAGACAACCTCTACAGCGTGCGTGCCATCCCTTCTCTCTATCTTCTTGACAAAGAAAAAAGGGTCATCCTGAAGGATGCCCCTGAAAACAAGATGATGTACTATCTTGTGAATCTCTGATTATTTCTGCAGCTCGAGACCGAGTTTCATTCCGTCATACTGACTTGCGATGCTTCCTACAGTCTTGAGTGTTTCATTACCGCTTGTAGCTGTGAGCTTTTCGATCAGGTTGAGAAGCTTGTCTGCCTGGAAAAGAAGGTCAAGCTGACTGCTTGTGGCTGTGACTGCTGCGTTGAAAGGCTTGATACCGATATTCTTTCCGAACTGAAGGCTGAGAGTCTTGTAGTCTTCGCTAAGAGAATATGTTCCCTTGAACGACTTGCCGAGAACCTTTACCGAGAAACTCTTGTCT
This sequence comes from Bacteroidales bacterium, assembly GCA_017506825.1. Lineage (GTDB taxonomy): Bacteria > Bacteroidota > Bacteroidia > Bacteroidales > UBA932 > Cryptobacteroides. The sequence goes on along the minus strand of JAFVMQ010000031.1, from coordinate 4,330 downwards.
TCATTGAAGGTGAAGGAGAATGTACCTGACTTGATACCTACCTTTGCTACATATTCGTCGAGCTTTTCTTCTACCTGGCCTGCAGCAAGGGTCGCAGCCGTACTCTTAAGAAGATCTTCGCTGTCGAATTTCACTGCCATTCCGGAATATGTCCATGTTCCGGTGACATCAACTTCGAAAGTCTGTCCTGTCACTGTTTCGACGACGTTCTTTACTGCTTCATTGTCTGTAACCTTCTTGAACAGGTCTTTAAGAGACTGAGCTGATGCTGTCTGTCCTGCAAGGCAGAGTGCTCCTGCCGTAAGGATAATGCTGATGATTCTTTTCATGGTATCTTCTTTTATTCATTATTCCATCCTTGAGCCTTTATAGGAAGCTCTACCCCGTCAGGTGTGACAACTGCGGCTCCTACCTCAGGCTTCGCAAGATGTCCGATGATGTCGAATGTCTGGAAGTCGTGTCTGAACTTGTCATGCTTGCCGATAGGTATTGTAAAGAGCATCCTGTAGTCTTCTCCTCCGTTGAGGGCGGCGGAGATCGGGTCTATGTTCAGTTCTTTTCCCAGTTCGAACGTCCTTCCGGCAAAAGGAAGTTTGTCCACATAGATCTTCGCACCCATTCCGCTGTCCCTTACAAGACGTCTTACTGCATCCGCCAGACCTCTTGTGACAAGGTATCCGAACGAAGGCATTATCTCTGCGTCTTCCATCTGCTTTATTGTCTGCGGATTGATCTGAGGCTTGAGATAAGCTCCGATAAGGTGCTTGTATTCGTCAAGCTTAGGCTGGGCCTTTGCATCTCCGCTCTTTTCGAAGTTTCTTTTCTCCCTCTCGAGAACCTGGAAGCCCATGAATGCTGCTCCAAGATTGTCCGAGACGCAGATAAGGTCCATGCTCTTTGCTGCCGTACGGCGTTTTGCCATCAGGAGGGAGGTTTCGCCTGTTCCGGTCACGCTTACGGCAAGTCCGTTAGGTGAAGGTACGAGGTCAAGTGAAACCTTTGAGTATCCGTGCTCCTTAGCTGCGGTTACTATACCTTCCCAGACCTCCTTTATATGCTTGAAATCAAGTTTTGATGATATTCCGAGGCGGATGTCGAGGGTGCGCGGGTGAGCGAATTCCACATAGAGTTCTCCTGTTACCGCAGTAACGCATTTGTAACCGAGATGCTTCAAAGGGAAGTACACCAGATCGAAGTCTATTCCTTCAAGGAAAGTCCGCGAGTGGGTTGTTACGCAAGCCTTGCCCGACGTTTCGAACCAGCTCGACTGAAACGGCTTGTAGGGAGTTCCCTCGTATAGTTTTGCGATAGCTTCGACTCTTCCGAGGTCTGAGAAAGTTTCTTCTGCCATATTCTGATTGTATTTGTGCAAAAATACAATAAAATATTTACAAATCTATCACCTTTTTCTCCACGTTCCATCCGGAAACGGTGAGTGTTCTGCCGGACCTGATGTCTCTGGTACCGCAGGTGTATGTAAGTTTCTGTCTCGGTTCGAGGGTAACAAGGTTGTCGGTCCATGTCGCCGGTACTACCATTTCTCCGTCAGCATCCTTGAGATCCATTCTTACGAAGAATGCAACGACATCGGACTTGTTCTCAAGAGTGACGAGGATCTTGCCGTCCTTGTTCTTTACAGTAACATCCACATCAGCCGCAGCGAGATCGTCAAGAGCAGAGAAATCACCATAGCTTTCCAGCTGTGTCCTCCACCATCTGTACTTACCCCAGTCATGCTTGTCCATCACTTCTGCAAGAGCGTATTCGTTGCGTGAAACGACCTTGCCTGTCTTGTCCTCGAGAGAAAGGAACATGAAATATACCTGATTTCCACTTTCCACACCGGCATCAAACACTTTCCTTGAAGATCCCATAGGCATATCCACTGTACAACGTGCGTCAGAAAGCACCTCTCCGCCCAAGCCGTAGATCTTCATCTTTGCCGTGAGTTCCTTGTCTTCCTTCTCATCGTTGACCGCATACACAGCATTCTCAGCATAATTATAGATAAGCTGCTGAGGAGCGCATCCTTTCTTGACAGACCAGTATCCCGCAGTAGGAACAAGATACCAGTCGTACATCTGCCAGTAAAGCGAAGGCCATGCGGAATTGAGCATCCACTGGATGATGCCGGTAGAGCGAGGAACGTTGACCCTATGTGCCTCTACCATTGCTCTTGTTCCTTCATGATCGATGAAGTGGGCCTTGCGGAGGAACTCTTCAAGGTTGTCTGCACCTCCCATTCTCCTGTCGATCACCGTTTTCAGCTCGCTAAGGTCGTGGAGGGCGTCGCGTGAAGTTGTAGTATGGTAGTCGTAAGCATCACCTACAGGCCATAGCTGGTCTTCAGGAATGAATTTCACGAGAGATTCGTATACGGGAAGCTGGGCTCCGATACCTGTCTCCGTATTGAATCCTACAGCATTTCCTTTTCCTTCCTCGCTGTACCAGTAATATGGAGCCTGCCATTCGTACGGTCCCCACATCTTCATGCCCGCAGGGCCGCTGAGTGCGCTCTTTGCAGAACCGGCATGGACGGTATAAGGGCGGTCGTCGATTTCTGCGAGTATGTCGAGATAGCGCTGCTCGAGGGCAGGACGAGGAAGCATGTCGCTGGCTGCATACCAGCATATGATCGAAGGATGGTTGCGAAGCCAGAGAATCTGGTCTTTCCATGATTCCGCGATAAGGTCTATATCTTCCTCGCTGGAGATGCATCCGTATCGGTCGTTAGGTTTGCCTGTGTATACCTCCCACTCCCAGTGGCAGCTCCATCCTACGAGTGCAAGCACTCCTTCGCGGTCGCAGATGTCGTAGATGTTCTGAGAGGTTCCCCAGACGTTTTCGAAACGGATGGTGTTCATGTTCATATCCTTCACATAAGCAACTTCCTGTTCGTTTCTTGAGTCCGGATTGCGGAGGAAGATGTCGTCTGTCCATCCTGCTCCCTTTACGAGAACCTTCTTTCCGTTGAGGACGAATCCGCGGTATCCCTCTTCGTTGAACCATGAGTCAAGCTGTCTGATACCGAAACCGACAACCTGGCTGTCTGATACTTTTCCGTCAGTGATGAATGAAAGATCCATCGAGTACATTTCAGGATTTCCGAGATTGTGGCACCACCATAGACGAGGATTCTTCACATGAAGCCTCTTTGCATCTTCAGCAGTAACCTTGACAGTCTTTGTCTCTCCTGCAGCAAGTTCGACAGGGTATTCGAAAGCACCGTTCTCAAACTCTCCGCGGAGAACTCCAGAAACAGCCTTTTCAGAAGCGTTGCAGAGAGTGGCTTCCACTGTGAGCCAGGCCTCATTCCAGTCGGTAGTGTCGACCTTTGAGCGTACCGCCGGGTTCTTGAGTGCTACTGCATCACTGTATCTGAGCCATACAGGGCGGAAGATACCCATGCTCTCGTCGGCAGGACGCGGGTTCCAGTCCACGAATCCTATATTGAACTCTCCTTTCTGCCATCTGTATACGCGTACTGCGAGGTTGTTCTTTTCCCGGAGAACATCTGTAACGTCAAACGAGAACTGACGGAACGGACCGAAGAATTCGTCCTTCGATGCTATCTGCTGACCGTTGAGCCATACATCTGCACGGTAGCTAAGACCGTCGAATGCAAGTTCAGCGCGCTGACCTTCCTTGAGAGCCGGTACTTCGAACGATGTTCTGTACCACCATGTGGTATCGAACTGACTGCGGTCGATTTCTGAGTAGTTCTTTCCCATGAATGCGTCAGCGTAAAGTCCGTTTGCTGTGAGCGTTCCCATTACTGTCGAAGGTACGGTTGCTTCGTACCATCCGGAACCGAAGTCTGTTCCTTCTGTGGACAGCTGCACTCCGTCGAGGGCTGTATCTGCAGAAGATCTGATGAACCAGTCTTCTGCAAGCTGTATGTCTGTGTCCTGCGGGTCTGCATATCTGTTGCAACTTAGACAAAGTGTGCATAACGCACAGCAGAGACCAAGCAGTAAAAGTGTGATCTGAGTGTTTTTGTTTGTTTTCATTATATCAGGTTATGTTTATTTGTTCGGGGATTGCCGTTCAGGCCGGCAATGACGTGTTATAATGCCGAGGCACCGTAAAGGGCCATGTCTCCATCTTCAGAGAAAAGAATCTTCACATCCTTTGCTGTCTCGAAAGGGAATGTCTTGATGCGTTCGCGGAGTGCCGCTTCGAAATGAGTATGTCCTGCTGCGATTCCTCCTCCGAACACTATCGCCTCAGGGTCATATGCGAAGAGGATTGCCTTTGCAAGTTCTCCCAGATGACCTCCGAATTCGTTCCAGAGTGCTATGGCTTCAGCATCTCCTGTTTCTGCTTTGGC
>JAFVMQ010000030.1 GCA_017506825.1 Bacteroidales bacterium | reverse complement strand
CCGAACAGATACTGCATTTTCTTTTCTTCCATATTATTAGAATTCTTCTAGACTTTCATTCAACTTTTCCCATTCAGCCATCTTGAAATCGAGTTCTCTCTTATTCTCAAGATATGCCCTCGTCAGTTCCATCACATCATCTCCCGGACCAGGGTTTGAAAGCACTGACTCAATATCTTTCATCTTACTTTCTATCTCCTCTATTCCTTTCTCCAAGAATGATATACGGTTTCTTATCTTCTTTTCTTCTTTAGATACATACTTCTTGGCTTGATACTCTTGTTTAGCCTCTTCCTTCTTTTGAACAACCTCTATCGGCTTTTCTTCTACAGGCTTGTAATGTCTCTCGAGTTCACTGAGATTCTCAAGTTTTCTGCGCTCAAGAAAATCCTGGACTCCCCCGAGATGTTCCTTGACCTTACCATCCCTGAATTCATACAGCTTGTCTACAAGACCATCGAGAAAATCACGGTCATGAGAAACTATTATAAGAGTACCATCATATGCCTTGAGTGCCTGCTTGAGAATATCCTTTGACCTGATGTCCATATGGTTGGTCGGTTCGTCAAGAGCAAGAAGATTATAGGGTCTCAGCATCAGCTTAGCCATAGCAAGGCGTGCACGTTCTCCTCCGCTGAGCACTGCAACTTTCTTGTCTATATCTTCTCCCTTAAACAGGAAGGCTCCAAGAATATCTCTAAGTTTCAGTCGGATATCTCCTACTGCAATCCTGTCAAGCGTACCGAATACAGTATCTTCCTTGTCAAGTATATCCTCCTGATTCTGTGCGTAATAACCGATATTGACATTGTAACCTACCTTGGACTCACCGTCCATCGGGTCCAGTTCTCTCATGATTACTCGCATAAGAGTGGTCTTTCCTTCTCCATTCCTGCCGACAAGTGCGACTTTCTCCCCACGTCTGACCTCGATCTGAGCATCTTCAAACACGACTTTTGCCCCATAACCGACCTTCATATCCACAGACTTATATGCGATATCTCCGGAGCGGGGAGCCGGAGGGAACTTTACTGACAAAGAAGATTTATCTTCAAGATCCACTTCTATCCTCTCCAGTTTCTCCAGCTGCTTCACACGTGACTGTACCTGATTGGACTTAGTAGGCTTATATCTGAACTTCTCGATGAATTCCTCTGTCTTCTCGATCATCCGCTGCTGATTCTCAAATGCTGCACGCTGCTGTTCAAGCCTTTCCTTTCTTAGTTCCAGATATTTGCTATAAGGCACCTTATAATCATGGATCCTTCCAAGCATTATTTCCACAGTCCTGTTGGTGACATTATCCAGGAACTTCCTGTCATGTGAAATAAGCACCAGGGAACCTCGGTAATCCTTAAGATAGCCTTCCAGCCATTCGATCGACTCGATATCAAGATGGTTGGTCGGCTCGTCAAGCAGAAGCACATCAGGCTTGGAAAGCAGGATCTTTGCAAGCTCGATACGCATATTCCATCCTTGGCTGAATGTTTCTGTAGGTCTTGACAGTTCTTCATACTTGAAACCAAGTCCTATCAGCGTCCGTTCTGCCTGTACCTGAGGATTGTCGGAACGTGTATACAGAAGACGGTCGTTTATCTCGTTCATCCTGATGATAAGATCCTGATATGCTTGCGACTCATAATCTGTCCTTTCTGCGAGTTCAAGAGTAATCCTCTCAAGTTCCGCTTCTTCAGCGAACATATCAGCAAAAGCAGTCATAGCCTCATCAATCACGCTTCTGCCTTTGTGATGTTCCATAATCTGAGGAAGATAACCGATCTTCACGCCATTGGGAACAGCCACCTTACCGCTGGTAGGATTCTGTATACCGCAAATAAGCTTAAGCACGGTAGACTTTCCGGCACCGTTCTTTCCCACAAGGCCGATCTTATCATTCTCGCTGATATGGAAGTTGATTTCATTCAGCAGAGTAAAGCCTCCGTATGCTACGGTAAGATTATTAATGGATATCATAAATTATTCTATTTCAATGCCTTTATCTCTACAGATAAGGATGCTGAATTCATAAAGCATGTATAACGGAATCGAAACCACCATCAGAGAAAACGGATCTCCGGACGGAGTGATTACAGCAGCCAATATCAATACAGCACATATGGCATGCCGTCTGAATGACTTCAAAGTACCTTTAGACAGTATGCCTAATGATGACAAGACCACAGCAACCGTCGGGAACTCGAATACGATGCCGAACATCAGCACTATCGATGTAAACATCGAGATATATGAAGTCAATGAAAAGGTGTTGGGAATGTCGGGACTGACCTGATAACCGGAGAAGAAGTTCAGCATCAACGGAAATACGATAGTATATCCGACTACAACACCTATGTAAAAGAGAACAGACGCAAAAAGAAATGCACCTCTTATAGTCTTCTTTTCCCTCTCATACAGAGCAGGGGCTATAAAACGCCATATCTCGAAGACCAGGTAAGGGAAAGTGACTATCAAGGCACATATGAAAGTTATCTTCATATGTATCATGAACTGCGCGGCCACTTCGATATTCACCAAAGTCAACGAGAAATCTGCCCCGAAAAGCCGATAAAGAAAGAAATCAGGTTTGGAAGGAGCAAGAATCACACTGTCGAAGAGAAATCCTTTGAAAAAGAAAAGAGTCACGACCGCAATCCCGTAAACTGCGATCATTCTTAAAAGGCTGCTTCTCAACTCTTCCAAATGATCCCAGAAGGTCATTTCACCTGTCTGCGCCATTATTTGTCCGAATCGATCTCCTTCTTGATTTCCTTTACATCATCCTCGACATCCTTCATGCCCTCCTTGAAGCTCTTGACTCCCTTGCCAAGACCCTTCATGAGTTCAGGAATCTTCTTACCGCCGAACAGGAGAATGATCGCCAGCAGGATAAGCGCTATCTCCCAGAAGCCGAGGCTTCCGAATAAAAGTGGTTTGATCATATTGTCATTGATTTAAGTATTGCGCAAATAAATCCGATAAAAACTGCGGGCATCTGATAGGACGCCTGGTTGCTGAATCTATGAATCCCATCGAAACCGATCCTTCCACAAGAAGCTGTCCATTCTGATTGTAAACTTCAGACAATACTGTAAACTTTGCTCTCGGGAGTTCATTGAACTTGGTCACAATCTTAAGTCTGTCACCAAGTCTGGCGGGATATTTATAACGGCACTCGACAGAAATGATAGGAAGCATGATTCCTGCCTCCTCTATCTTGTGCATCGGCAGTCCCACCTCTTCCAGCATGGCTATACGTCCGCACTCAAAGTATCTGATATAATTTGAGTGGTGGACGACACCCATCTGATCGGTTTCGTAGTATCTTACATCAAGATTATGTTCAAATTCGCTCATAACAATAATGTTACAACCTTAAACAATTTTGTTTTATTTATTGTTTTTCAATGCATTCAAAGAAGTTGTTATACTTTCAATCTTTGAAAGCGAATCTGACTCCTTTTTTCGCTCCACAGCAACGACAGCCTCGGGAGCATTGGCAACAAAGCGCTCGTTTGAGAGCTTTTTGCGCACACTGTCAAGGAATTTCTGCTGATATGCAAGTTCTGTTTCGAGCTTTGCTATCTCTTCTTCCACATTGATAAGACCAGTAAGCGGAACGAACATCTCGACAGTCCTTACCATGAATCGCTGGGCTGCAGACATATCTCCTTCTGCCTCCGCAACCGTAACATTTGCCAGCTTGACAACGACAGGCAGAACCTCTGCCGGGAATGCACCCTTGATCTTGAGGTCAAGAGACTCTCTTGGTGAAAGATTCTTGCTCTGACGGATATTACGGACACCGGCAACAGCCTCGCACGCCATCTCGAATGCAGTGATGAATTCTGTATCGTATGGCTTTGCCTGCGGATAACGCTGATTCATGATAGTCTCCCCTGCCTTGCGCTCAGCCATATTCTGCCAGAGCTCCTCAGTGATAAACGGCATGATAGGATGGATCATCTTGAGAAGCGCGTCGAAGAATCCGATGGTCGCATCGTAAGTATCCTTGTCGATACCTGCTCCGTATGCCGGCTTCACAGCCTCAAGATACCATGCGCAGAAATCATCCCAGAAGAGCTTGTAGATCGCCATGAGGGCATCGGAGATACGGAACTTGCTGAAATGGTCGTTCACGGTCTCTACAACCTGGCTGAGCTTGTTGTCAAACCACTTCACTGCAACAGCTGAAGCTTCCGGCTGCTGAGCTGCTTCGTCTACATTCCATCCTGTAACAAGTCGGAACGCGTTCCATACCTTATTATTGAAGTTACGTCCCTGCTCGATCTGAGACTCATCATATAGAATGTCATTTCCTGCAGAGCTGCAGAGAAGCATACCCAGACGTACGGCATCAGCACCATATTTCTCGATAAGAACAAGCGGATCCGGAGAGTTTCCAAGAGTCTTGGACATCTTTCTTCCTAACTTGTCACGGACTATACCGGTAAGATATACGTTACGGAAAGGAACGTCATTCATGAACTCGTTTCCGGCCATGATCATACGTGCCACCCAGAAGAAGAGGATATCCGGTCCAGTCACGAGGTCGTTTGTAGGATAATAATATGCAAGGTCCTTGTTAGGTTCCGCTTCCGGATGACCTGCCTTGTTGGTATCGAATACAGATATAGGCCAGAGCCATGATGAGAACCATGTATCGAGAACGTCCTCGTCCTGACGGAGATCAGCTGCAGTAAGATCCGCATCGATTTTCTGAGCAAGTGTCAGAGCCTCGCTTTCTGTAGCAGCCACAACTACCTGACCGTTCGGGAGATAGTATGCAGGAATGCGCTGTCCCCACCAGAGCTGACGGGATATGCACCAGTCACGTACATTCTCCATCCAATGACGGTATGTGTTACGGTATTTGTCTGGAATAAGCTTTACATTTCCGCTCTCAACCGACTCGAGAGCATCTTTTGCAAGAGCATCCATCTTAAGGAACCACTGCATCGAAAGCCTTGGCTCGATGACAGCGTTTGTTCTCTCAGAATATCCGATAGGAGAAGTGTAGTCCTCCATCTTTTCGAGGTTTCCTGCCTCCTCAAGCATCTTCACGATCTTCTTGCGGGCATCGAAACGGTCCTCACCTACAAGAATCTGAGCCTTCTCGTTAAGACGACCGTGGTCGTCGATGATATCAAGAACAGGAAGATTATGCCTCATTCCGATCTCGTAGTCGTTTACATCATGAGCAGGAGTGACCTTAAGACATCCTGTACCGAAATCCATTGCGACATAGCTGTCCTCGATGATAGGAATCTCCTTGTTGATCAGAGGGATAAGCACCTTCTGACCCTTGAGCCAGCCGTATCTCTCATCCTCAGGGTTGATACAGATGGCAGCATCGGCCATGATGGTCTCAGGACGTGTTGTAGCAATGATTATGTATTTATCAGTAGGATTTCCGTTACCGTCTGATATGAAATATCTGAGATGATAGAATTTGCTGACAGTATCTTTGTGGATAACCTCTTCGTCACTTACTGCTGTAAGTCCGACTGGATCCCAGTTGACCATGCGTACACCCCTATAGATATATCCTTTATTGTAGAAATATACGAAAGTATTGATCACTGCATCACTGAGTTCCGGATCCATTGTGAACTTGGTCCTGTCCCAGTCGCATGATGCACCGAGCTTGCGGAGCTGGTTGAGGATGATTCCTCCATGCTTCTCCTTCCACTCCCATGCATGTTCAAGGAACTGTTCACGGGTCAGATCTTCCTTCTTGATTCCCTCGGCAGCAAGCTTCTGCACTACCTTGTTCTCGGTAGCAATTGATGCGTGGTCAGTACCAGGTACCCAGCATGCGTTCTTGCCGTCCATTCTTGCCTTACGTACAAGCACGTCGTTCAATGTGTTGTTAAGAACATGACCCATATGAAGGATACCGGTCACATTAGGTGGCGGAATCACTATAGTGTACGGTTCCCTTTCGTCAGGTTCCGAATGAAAAAACTTGTTCTCAAGCCAATAGGCATACCACTTATCCTCCGTCAAGGCAGGATCATACTTTGCTGGCAGTTCCATAAATATCTATATCTTTAATTGTTTGTCAAACACTTGCGTTCAAAACAGCACATATGAACGCATAATCATGCAAAGATACTAATTTTTTCACTAACTTTGCATGAAGAGAATATAAGATATCAACATATAAAATGAATAATACTATGGCTAACGAAAAAGAATTCAAGATCGAACTCAAGCCGGAAGTGGCAAAGGGTTCATATTCGAACTTTGCGATCATCACTCACTCCCACAGCGAGTTCGTCATCGACTTCGCAACCATGCTTCCAGGCATAGCAAAACCTGAGGTAAGCAACAGGATCATCATGACCCCTGAACATGCAAAGAGACTTTTCCTTGCTCTCCAGGACAATATCAACAAGTTCGAGAACCAGCACGGTCAGATAACTCTCGGAGGCGAACCGAAAGCAACTTTCCCGATGGGAGGCTTCGGCGGAGGAGCGAAATCATAAGGAATTTCGCCACACCTGAAAGAAATTTCGCCACAGAATAGAGCGATTCACAACGAATCCAACTGTTTTACGACATTGCCGTCCGCAGATTGCGGGCGGCATTTTTCTTGACATACCTTTGCACAAAACAAGTGGTTATGAAATTTAAAAATGCAAACGTACTGATTACCGGAGGTGCATCCGGAATCGGCAAGATAATGGGCCGCATAGCCCTGGAAAAAGGAGCGAAACGCTTCATCATATGGGACATCAACCTCGCTGGAATCGAGGCAACAAAAAAGGAACTCAGCGGATATGGAAAGGTAAAGGGATATGTAGTCGATGTGTCGAATCATGAGATAGTGAACATAGCATACAAGAAGACCGTCGAAGACTGCGGAAGCATAGATATCCTCATCAACTGCGCCGGCATCATCACAAGCAACAAGACCTTTGACCAGCAGGCACCGGAGGAAATCATACGCACAATGAACATCAACACCCTGGCTCCGATGTTCGTGACCCGTGCAATGCTTCCTGATATGCTCAGGCGCAACTGCGGTCATGTATGCAACATCGCATCCGCTGGCGGAATGCTTTCGAATCCGAAGATGTCGGTATATGCGGCAAGCAAATGGGGAGCTATCGGATGGTCTGATTCTGTAAGGATCGAACTCCAGGACATGAAGAGCAATGTACATGTCACAACCGTAGCACCATATTATATCAATACCGGCATGTTCGATGGAGTCAAGTCCCCTATCATACCTGTGCTCAAGCCGGAATATGTAGCAAAGAGGATAATCCGTGCAATTGAAAGAAACAAGTCATTCCGTGGAATACCATTCGGCTTCCACTTCATAAGATTCTGGCAGTTCATCCTTCCGACAAGAGTCTTCGACTGGTTCTTCGGAGAAGTCATGGGAATCTATCACGCAATGGATGCATTCACCGGACGCAAGAAGCCGGATCTGACATCTACAAAAGCTTCTTGATTGCGAATAAGGATTTTTTAACTGATATTTGCATAAGTATAATACAAGACAATGGAAAACACATCTACAGATAGAATCGTCGCCATAACCGAGGCTCAGAGGAGATTTTTCAAAAGCGGAAAGACCCTTGACGTATCATACAGAAAGGATATGCTCCGCAAGCTGGCTGCAGCAATGGAAAAGTGGGAGGAAAAATTATGCGACGCACTTTGGAAAGACCTGCATAAATCTTACGAGGAAGCATATCTGACCGAGATCAGTATCGTAAAAGGAGAGATAAGGAGTCATCTCGGAAAGGTAAACGGATGGGCACGTAAAAAGAAGGTTCGCACCCCGATCAAGCTCTTCCCGTCAAGTACCCACGTCATAAAGGAACCTCTCGGATGCTCACTTATAGTATCTCCGTGGAACTATCCTGTCCAGCTTCTTCTGAATCCATTGGTCGGAGCAATTTCAGCAGGATGTACAGCAGTATTGAAGCCGTCTCCATATGTTCCGAATGTTTCTTCAGTAATCGAAGCAATGATAAACGACACTTTCGGCGAAGAATACATTGCTGTAGTTCAGGGAAACAGGGACGTCAACACCGTTCTCTTCGAACAGAGATGGGATCTCATATTCTTCACCGGCAGCCCGGCTCTTGCCAAGACCGTAATGGCTGCGGCAGCAAAGAATCTGACACCTCTTGTGCTTGAGTTAGGAGGCAAAAGCCCGTGTATCATTGACAAGAACGCGGACATAGCTGTAGCTGCAAAAAGAATTGCATGGGGCAAGACACTCAACAGCGGTCAGACATGCATAGCTCCCGACTATCTTCTCATCCACAAGGATATCAAGGAAGCATTCATAGAGGCATTTGCAAAGGAAGTCCGAAACCTCCACGGTGATGACATAAAGGCTGACAGACATTATGTACGTATGGTGAACGACAAGGCGTTCGAGCGTGTCACCGGTTATTTCAAGGACGGCAGGATCATATATGGAGGTGGATGTGATGCCAAGACAAGATTCATCGAACCGACTCTGATAGAGGATGTTGCACTCGACTCCCCTCTTATGACAGAGGAAATCTTCGGTCCTGTATTCCCGGTTATCACTCTGGACGACACCGGCAAACCATTCAGAACCAAAGTCATAGACTTTGTGACAGAGCGAGAAAAACCTCTTGCTTTCTACTACTTCGGCAAAGAATCGGATGGTTGGGATATCATAAGGAAAACCTCGTCAGGAGGGGGATGCATCAATGATGTCATCATGCACATAGCGAACGAAAACGCGCCATTCGGAGGCGTAGGAAATTCAGGAATGGGCAGATACCATGATAAAGACAGCTTCGATGCATTCAGCCATACGAGAACAATAGTCTCAACAGGCACATGGATCGACCTCCCGTTCAGGTACATGCCGTACAGGATGTTCTCTCTGGTAAAGAAAATATTATAGACATATTGCGATATTCATTCTAATGGGACACAAATTTTATTATTTTTGTGTCCCATTAATTTTGACCCCGATGGATACGAAAGGAAAAAAAATAATTCTCGGCAGCAATTCTCCCCGCAGAAAGGAACTTCTTGCGGGTCTTGATATAGAATTCACTGTAGATACAGGCAATACTTTTGAAGAGACATACGACACTGCAACTCCGCATGAGAAAATTCCGGAAGTGCTTTCTGAGGGAAAGTCATATGGATTTCACAGACCGCTATGCGAAGACGAGATTCTGATTACGTCAGACACGCTTGTACTTTGCGAAGACAGGGTGATGGGAAAGCCTCATTCTCCTCAGGAAGCAGCAGACATGCTCAGGTTTCTTTCCGGACGTGATCATAAGGTGATAACAGCCGTTACATTACGCGACAACAGCAGATGCATCACTTCAAGCGATACTGCAATTGTTCATTTTAAAGAATTGACAAACAGCGAGATAGAATATTATATCGAGCATTTCAAGCCATTCGACAAAGCAGGAGCATACGGTATACAGGAATGGATCGGATACATAGGCATCGGTCACATCGAAGGTTCTTTCTTCACCATAATGGGACTGCCTGTCCACCTCGTCTACAACGAACTCATTAAATTCATAGGCTGATGAAACTTGACTTCCATAGTCATATACTTCCGGGACTTGACGACGGAGCGACAGATCTTGACAACTCGGTTGCCTTGGCATCTGCAATGGCAGACTGGGGCTTCGAGCGCATCACATGCACCCCACACATCACAAACAAGTTCAGGAATACACCTGACATGATAAGAGCTGCACTTGAACAGCTGCAGGAGACATTATATGTCCGCGGAGTTGATGTGGAGCTTAAAATGTCAGCGGAATACAGGCTTGTACCGGAAACCTGGCCTGAAGTACTTGAGAAGAACTGGCTGATGCCAATAGAAGACAGGTTTGTGCTGATGGAACTTCCGATATTCAACCCGGAAGACATAAAGGACATAAAGCCTCTGGAAGAATTCAAGAAGGTAATATCTCTCGGGCTTACTCCCCTTCTGCCCCATCCTGAACGCTATTTCTACCTATCCGAAAAGGAATTGATGAGCTATCTCGAAGCCGGGGTCAGGATTCAGAGCAACTACGGATCTCTTGCCGGACTTTACGGAGATAGGGCACAGCAGAATGCCAGGTCTTTAGTCGATCAGGGTCTGGTCTCGTATTATGGTACAGACATGCATAATCTCCATTATGTGGATATAATCGGTCAATGGCTCTCCGAAGGTAACCCCATCGCAGAATTCTAAGGACACCTTAATAAGGAGAATCGGAGATTCGAACGGTCCGGGCAGGACCGGAATACCCCACCGGGGTGGCATGCCTGATGCATGCCGGGGGTAGAAGGATTTCGTCTCGTTTTTTTTGTGCATAGCACAAAAAAAAATGAGACTTCGCCGCTCACGCGGGGACGCCTCATACTAACCACATAATTAATAACACTAAAACTAATAACCAATAAGTTGTGAAAGTTTCAGAAGAACTCTCTGATCAACTCGTATGCAAAGGTACTGTTTTTTTTCACATTGACAATAACCGTTCCAAACGACTCCGACGAACGGTAAAATTTTCAGTATGAACCATAAACAGCCAAGATAACACTTTATAAATACAGCTGCCACACAACTTACACAATAAAACACCTGCAAAACCACAGCCTTATAATCTCGAAGTATATCAGCAAATATTCTAACAATTCAAAACTAAACAACTATTCCGACGAACGAAATGATTAAAAAATCGACTCCTGAGTATAAGTCGTCAAAAGCTCCAAAGCCTTCATACCCATCACAGAATTTCCCTTGGAATTCAACCTCGGACTCCACACTGCTACAGAATATCTCAAAGGATGTACCGCAACGATCCCGCCACCAACACCGCTCTTTCCTGGGAGCCCCACAAGATAAGAAAACTCCCCTGCCTCGTCATAGAATCCGCATGTCTGCATCACAGCATTCAATCTTTTTATCTGAGACGAAGTCATCTTATATCCAGCATACTCGAAAGGGGTACTGTTGGTAAAAGCAAGAAAAGCCTGCGCAAGCTCCTCGCAGCTCATCTCTACCGAACACATCTTGAAATAGAACATCAGGACATCTTCAATATCATTTGAGATGGAACCATGATACTTGAGCAGATTAGCAATAGCTGCATTCAAATAACCTTTACTTCGTTCTGAAACAGCAACTTCCATATTGTAATCTATAGTATCGCTCCCACACAAGGACCTTATAAACCTTATGAATTCCCCTTCAGGATCGTCCAGCTCAGACATAAGCATATCAGCCACAACAATGGCACCTGCATTGATGAAAGGATTACGAGGCTTGCCCTTTTCGATCTCAAGCTGAACAAGCGAATTGAATGCAGTACCTGATGGCTCCTTGCCTACCAGCTTCCACAAAGACTCCCCTTTCATAGACAGCCCCATAGCAACCGCAAAGACCTTAGCTATACTCTGGATTGAAAACCTCTTATCAGCCTTCATGAATGAATATGACTCCCCCATCACGGTCTTCAATGAAATGCCATACTGGTCAGGATCGACTTTAGCCAAAGCCGGTATATAATCTGCCTGAGCACCTACCTTCGAATAAGGCAGGATTTCCTGATATATATCCTCAAGTATTTTCTGATAATCCATAATATCAATTTTATGTCTTACAAATATAGTGAATTAGTTTTTAATAATTCGTTCAGATCTCACTCAATTTCAAAGATACCTAAAAGACCTACATTTAAGCAGGATGAGGCGGTCCGGAGTAATACAGGTAGCGTTCTTTCGCTAACGCTCAAGCTACTTCGTCGATGACTATGGCATTCGTAGAAAGACATAGAGGGCGAAACCGCTTTTAATATAAAATGACTACCTTCGCACAAAGAACACTACAGAACTATGGCAAAAATATATGTAGCAAGCAGCTGGAGAAACCAGTATTACCCTGATGTTGTGAAGAAACTCAGCGAAGCCGGACACGAAGTATATGACTTCCGCAATCCACCACACGGACAAGGTGGTTTCAAATGGCAGAATCTTGACCCTGATTTTGATAAATGGGGTGTAAAGGAATACAAGAAAGGCTTACGACACCCTTCATCCGAACTGCAATTCAAATCAGATCTTGACGCATTGAATTGGGCAGATACATGCATATTGGTGCTTCCTTGCGGTCGCAGTGCTCATACAGAAGCCGGTTGGATGAAAGGATCAGGGAAGACAACTATCGTCTATATTCCCGTAATGCAGGAACCGGAACTGATGTACAAACTCTTCGATTTGGTCAGCGATAGTCTTGATGAAATTATCTCATTACTTAAATCCCAACCCTTTAACACTACGATTACTTCTAAAAAGAACATTGTCAAAAAGGTCATAAATTGTTGCCGATCCACAAAAAATCTCATCGGACCATTCTCTCATGAATACGAAGAAGACTTCGACCTTGAATATGACGAAGATAGCGAAGATGATTTTTGCTTTGGAAACAGCTTCTTAGATATAGTGATAGCGCAATGTGATAGAATTGAACATCTTTCTATAGAGTTGGATTGCTTATTAGAAGATGACGAATGGGAGTTCCAGGTTCAAATTATTCAAGCACAAACCAGCCTTGAGTTTGCGATTATACAATTGCAGGACATTAAAGATAGGCTCGGAGTCTGGAAGACTTCCGGTCACTTTAATAGCGAAATTCTTAATATTATCGAACATTTGGACGAAGCCATAGAGCATCTAGAAGAGTGTCTTGATGACAGTATTTAATTCGAAACGACAGATTTACACTTAATCATTCACCCTTCAATCTTAGGTCTCATATAATTGCGTCACAAAATTGGAACATTTTAGGAAACATCATATACTAAAAATGCCCCCTCAGCTATCTGAGAGGCATTTTGGGGAGGTGCCTAGCGCACGATGAATGCGAGACGTGCTGAAACATCATGAGACAAATCCCAAAGAGACACTTCACTAATTCATTACACGCCAACACTTTACAGATATTCTCAAATTCCGAGTAATCTCCAAGTATCTCAATCTGTTAGCAAAAAGTAGCCCCAATGTAGCCCCGTTTCTCAGAATATCGAATGCCCTATTAAGACTAAACTCGAATGTTTGATTGCTAAGGGACATCCGGGGACTATTTAAGAGAATTATCAGAGTAGAGTCATAGGAAAGGATAGCGAATCGCCTTTGGAAGTGCTTCTGAGGACGATTT
>JAFVMQ010000029.1 GCA_017506825.1 Bacteroidales bacterium | reverse complement strand
GCAGCGAAAGCAGTACGAAAAGTAATAAAATAAATAACATACCATGGCAAACATCCACCCGCTCGCAACTGTCCACCCGAACGCAAAACTCGGTGAAAACGTAGAAGTAGGACCATATGCATATATCGAAGAACATGTAGAAATCGGAGACGGATGCAGGATTCTTCCCCACGCGACCATCTTCAATTATGTAAAGATGGGCAAAAACTGCTGCGTATTTCCGGGAGCAGTGATCGGAGCGATTCCTCAGGACCTCAAGTTCGATGGTGAAGTAACCTATGTAGAGATCGGTGACAACGTAAATATCCGCGAATGCGCTACCATCAATCGTGGTACAAAGGCCAGCGGAAGGGGTGTGACAAAGATCGGAAACAACGTGCTTCTCATGTCTTATACCCATGTGGCACACGACTGTACTGTAGGAAACCATTGTATTCTTGTAAGCTATGTCGGTATCGCAGGTGAGACTGATGTAGATGACTGGGCAACAATCGGAGGAAGTTCCGTTGCGCACCAGTTCTCAAGAATCGGAAAACACGCATTCATCGGAGGCGGATGCAAGATCAACAAGGATGTACCTCCATACGTTCTCTGCGGTCGTGATCCTCTTACATATGCAGGAGTAAACATCGTAGGACTTCGAAGAAGAGGCTTCACATCCGATCAGATCCGCAGCATCAAGGATATGTACGATATCATCTACAACAATGGCGCAAATGTATCTGACGCCCTTGCAAAGATAGAAATCGGTTTCCCTCAGTCAGAGGAAAGGGATACGATCCTCGAGTTCATCAGAAATTCGAAGCGAGGCATCATCAAGGGCATGGGTTCCGATACTAAAGGAAGCATAGACTAAGGTGCCGAAGCTACTCTCAACAGCATATCTGCCACCCGTTTCCTATTTTGCTGCAATAGCACAGGAAATGGACGGTCTGAGCAACAGACGGGACGGAGACAGTTCAAGGGAACTGTCCCCGTCAGTCATTTATATAGAGGCTTGCGAAAACTACCAGAAACAGTCATACCGCAACAGATGCAGATTCTATGCTGCCAACGGAATACAATTGCTCTCCTATCCGATCATACACGAAGGAGGCACGCATAAACTGCCTATATCTGAAATAAAGATAGATTGGTCGACTCCCTGGCTCCAGCAGCATAAAAGAGCCATAGTATCAGCTTACAGGACTTCTGCATACTTCGAGTACTACCAAGACGAATTTTTCGCAATCATGGATAGAAAGCCCGAAAGACTCATTGACTTCAATTCGGATCTTCTGCGTTTCTTCATAGAAAAGACAGGACTTTGCGTTAACCTCCGCATGACAAAGGAGTACTCCCGCGAAGGAATCGTAAGGCTTCCTGACGGCTCTGCCATCTTATGCGACGATCTTCGCGAAACGATCCACCCGAAGCGCAGCAACAGCATATTGAAAGACCTGAAACTGGAAAAGCCGTATTTCCAGGTCTTTTCCAGGAAACACGGCTTTCTTTCCGATCTTTCTGTCATGGACCTCCTTTTCAACGAAGGTCCTGACAGCATAATGTATCTGAAAAATTTGTAAGATTACATATTCTCCTTTGCAAGCTCAAAGTATTCATCAGGAACATCTACCATATAAGGTTCATAGAAGTTTCCGTCCTTGTCGACAAGTACTACATATACTTTGTCTATATCATCTGCACCCACGGCATATGGCATACGGAACTCTACCGGGCCTTCCGCAGAATGGTATATAACCATCTGACTATCACCCGTGTAGCCCTCACAAGCCTCACAGCCATCATGGTCAGCCGCAGAACCAGGGAAGATTACAGCATTACCGAAGATTGCACTTCCGTGCTGATAATGGAACCACTTCCATGCATCCATCGAACCTGTACTCTCCCAAAGTTCTTCATCAACAAGAATATCCTTATCCGCTGGCTTGTCAGTCATCTGGACGATCTTAATAATCTTATCCTCTATTGTCATATCAGTAATCGTTCCACCTTCATCAAGATATGCCTCCGTTCCACAAAGCACATATGCTGTCATATCGTCAGGACTGTCATATGTGAATGCATATTTTGCATACATCATTCCTGTTGTAGGTTCGAATTCCTCAGGAAGCCAACTGAACACAGGCTTGACTGCATTCCACCTGGCATCATCAGAACTCACAATATTGCCAAGAGCGATAGGATATGGCTTGAACCTTAGTTCTCCGGCCTGAGAGTAACCGCCATCCTTATCTTTTGCCATAAGAACCATGACGTAGCTTTCATTCAGAGCAAGATCAGTCATTGTGATTACACCATCAACGACAGGATACTTCGCCTGAACGTCACTGAACCTGTAGTTGTCAGAGTTGATATACATATATGCTTGAGCGGTCTCTACACTTCCACCAAGATAATTGGTGCTCTTCCATGTGTTGTCTGAAACCTTTCCGATCCAATAAAGATATCCTTCAGGGGTACCTCCTGAAACAGAAACCTGGACTTTGACATTGCCCGGATCGTTTTTCACTGTCTTAAGACTTACTGACATTTCATTGTATGTAATCACAGTTGTAGCAGCATCAAGGACAAGAACCTGACCGTAACGACCTTCCTGATCGACAGCGACCGCGAAAAGGACAACATCTGTCTCCGGCTTGAGCTTTGCGATAAAATCAGCTGCTCTAACCTCAGCAGAACCGGTCTCCGAAACCTTTCCATTCTCGAAAAGGTAGTTTGCCCTTGCATCATCGTCTGCATATTTCTTAGCGTTGGCTGCTGTAAGGAATGAATAATACAGACTCTTTGCTCCGGCAGCTGTCAGCTCCACATTTACATTAAGCGGAGACTCCTTGACATCTCCTGCTGTAACATTGACAGTTCCACCGGACGTATAACTGAGAGTCGAGAATTCACAAACTACAACATCCGCTTCAGTGTATGACTTTCCGTTTTCGGCAACTGCCAACCAGGCAACATATGCTGTAGCTGTTTCCGCCTCGATTCCTGCGAGCTCGAACACAGAACCTTCATACTCCATAGGAGCAGTCTTTGCTTCATAGAATCCGAGATCCAGACCGAAAAGCACATCTTCAAGAAGGAATTCCGCCTTAGGTACAAGTTCCATATAATATGAATCCACTCCCTGAAGATTCATCTTGACCTCTGCATCAGTAATTGTCTCGCGGGTAATTGCAAACTCAATTGAAGAATACTTGAACGGAACGCTTACGAATGTGCCCTCGTTAAGATAATATCCGGCATCCTCCTCAGTCTGATAGTAAAGTGCAGGTACTGCCCAGAATACATATGATTCACCCGGAACGAGTTCGCTGCCTGCAAGTTCAATAAGGGAAAGACAGTCGATATCCGAATCTGAAACGGCATATCCTGCAGGATAATCATACGAATAAAGAAGTTCGCCTGCTGTCTGAATTATTGATGATTCGTCATATTCAGATGCCAGGCATACTCCGTAAACAAATTTCTGAAGACCATTGAACATTGTCAGACTTACTTCGCCGAAGGAAACCTCCACTTCCTTGAAAGGTTCAGTCGAAAGATTCAGCTTTGCAGCAGCTGATTTGCCTCCTTCGAGAACAGCTATGACCTTAAGATAGCCCTCTGACACAGCAGCACCGCTTGCGACAAGTTCCTTTGAAGGAGCTGTGATGTCAAGATACCTGGTTCCCATGTAGATATCCTCGTACTCCTTGACCTTCCATCCGTCCGGAGCCTGCACCACATATTCCACCACACCTCTTGCATCGATCTGCACCCTTTCGGTAAGACCGTTGGCAACAAAGTAATCCTCGATTATCACAGTAGACCATCCCATCGGCTTGACGAAATGGAATCCGCATGCACCATCCACAGTTACTGTAAATGTCATGTCGTCACCGAATGTGAATGTAACGGCATAAGGCTCGCCTGTAAGCTCATCCACGATAACCTCATAATCCGAGAAGATCGAATTGCCTGAAAGCGGATATTCAACACCGCCTATCACAAGATATGTCTCACCGTTCTTTACAACCACCTCCGGAGTACCGGCTCCCACAGGAATAGGCTGATTGTTCTCATCGTAGAACAGTTTCTTCGCTCCGTCAGCATCGATATAACCCCAATACTTCACACCGTCGCTCAGCTGGATATAAGTCACAAATGACTTGAGGTCCTTTTCAGGAAGAAGCTGGAGCTCCGAGCCGTTTGACAGCTTGACGGTTGTAATACCGGTAGAAGCATCTACAGAAACGTCAGTGACGAATATCTTGCCGTCAAGCAGATCCTTCAGTGCCTGGATTTCTGCATTCATCTGCTCTTCCAGAGCGAGGAGTCTGTCGATGATGAGGTCAATCTGATCCTTGATTCCATCAAGTTCCTCATCATTACCATCATCTTTCTGCTGGTTCTTTTCATTTTCGAGCTGTTCGATCTTGTTCTTGAGCTCTTCCATCTCATTAATAAGACTGTCATCTTTGCATGACCATGTCAAAGGAAGAACTATCGCAGCCGAAAGGAACAATCCACAGAGAGATTTTCCGATTGTCAATAGATTTTTCATGATTTATAAAATATGTTATCTGTTAATATTCCGAATAAGATTGCCTTCTCTTCCGAAAGACTTGGACACAGGCTGGAAATCAACCGCTTCAAGACTTAAATCAGAAGATCTTGTTTCCGGCGTATGGGTCCATCGAGGCTTTCCTGTAATGTCACAGTAAGCCCACTGAAGAGCGATATTGTAGTCCATGTTTCCCCAATCGGAGAACGAATAAGGGAAGACATTGTCAGCATCATCGTTATAGTTGCTGTTGTCGTTGTTCACATATTCGTCAGGTGCTATTCCGTCAGGATAGTCTCCCCAATCCTTGGCATTGCGCACCCAGAACGTAACAGGAGAGAACTGGAATCTTCTGCCCTTGAATGTGGTTTCGGAAACCGTCATTCCCACATTCTTTCCTTCCGTACGGCAACCTATCATCTTGACGGGAAAATCAATGCCCTTTAAAGAACTTATGACAAGCTCTGCAGCTGACGCAGTATTATACGAACTGATGACGAACAGACGGTCAAGGCCGAGATCTGTCGGCTTGCCGAGGTTGTCGGTATCATTGGTATAACCGTAATCGAACGTCCAGTTCTCTGTCGAGCCGTCATTATAAACCACCTTTGTAAAGGTTCTGCTACCATTTGCTTCTCCTGCAATACAACCCGAAAGCCAACGGCTCTGGGCCACCGCACCACCTGCATTGAATCTGAGGTCAAGGATCAGGTCTGTGATTCCAGCCTCGACAAATCCATTGATTGCATCCTCAAGGAATTCCTGCGAGTTGAGATCGAATGACTCATAGACAAGATATCCGATCCTTACCGCCTCGTTATCCGGATCCTTGATTATCGACGCATGAAGAACAGGGTCGTAAATATGTACCTGCGCATCCACCTGCCTGGTTTCATATGCATTCAAGGCATATCCGCCATTGCCGTCCTGCTCGAAACGCAAGAACGAAAAGACATATGATCCTGATGTACCCTGATAAAGGCTGGTCATATAATTACGGTATGTCGATGTAGTAAGCTGCGTACCGTTGACAGCATAGATAAGGTCGCCTCGGCGAAGTCCGGCAGCCTCGGCTGGAGAGCCTCTTCGCACAAATGACGGTGCTATAGCCATCTCTGACGAATTTGTGGAAAGAGCAGTCGAGATAAATGGTCCGAATCCGAAGCCACCGATCTGGGCGGTCTTCGTGAGGCTCTGTATTTCGACGATATTCGTATATATGAAACGCTGTCCCGGATCAGGCTGGGTCGCCCTGTAATATCCGCCATCAGCGATATTGACGTCACCAAGGGAAAGAAGATGGGTAGAAAGAAAATCGTTATATCCTACCGTAAGATCAATCTCCTGACCGTTATATGCATCAGCAAAGAGATAATCCTCCTTCAGGATGTCATGCATATATGAATTCAGAGCCTCATTGATCTCTGCATCTGCGCTCTCTCCGGAAGCAGCCTGGGTCAGCTCAGCCACGCATTCGGGATCATATCCCTCAACTGACACCCACAATTCGGCAGACCTTGTCTCTGATGTCTTGTTTGCTTCGAAGACCACTCTGACGGAGCAACCTTTCTTTGCTTCTCCGCTCATAGTCGAAGAACTTATGGATACCCATTTGTTATCGGAAGCATCCGCAAGCTTCAGTTCCGCTGCCCAAGAAGCAGATGCATCGAACTTTACCGTAACTGTAGCACCTCGGAAGGACACGCTCTTGTCAAGATATGGATTCTGGATATTGGAAATACCGGATTCAGGCTTTTCTTCAGGTTTTTCCTCCGGTTGCTCTACCGGCTCCTTGCCATTATCCGGAGACTCATCATCCAGTTCCTTCTCCTGACACGCAATAAAAGCAGCCAAGGCAGCTGTCATTGTCAGAAAGAGTCTTCTTATCGAAAATTTCATCGTTTAATTAGTTTCGGTTTAACCTTCAAATATAATATATTATTTTATAATCCTTTATAAATATATTCAATCCAATGAGAATTTCCTTCTATTGTCCAAGACATCTTCATCACATATCCATCTTCATCGAACTCATATGCAAAAGGATGCTCTATCAAAGTAGAGCCGGTATAATCAACCGGATCAGGCAGATATACCGAAGAAGGAAGCTGAACCTGCTGCGCAACCTTCTGCCATCCAAGCATATACGGAATGTAAATAAACGGATCCTTATGGGCAGACATTACCGCCATATAACCCCAGACTGCATCATGTGCATAGGCTGCATTGAGGAGTGATGTATCGGAATATCCGAAATTCATAGCATGGAAACGGAAGAGGTTGCCGGCTTCATCATATTCCATAGAGCTGAACGAACCCTTTTCAGAAGCGATATCCACCAATCTGCCTTCTTCATCATATGTCCAGAGCACCTCGGTAGGGACTTTCTTGCCGAACAATACCACGTCAGTCCTTTCTACTGTACCCTCATCCGAACGGACATAGGACATTTCGATATCATTCGATATTTCCATTCCGTCATGATCAAGCACGAATTTGACCTGATCGTACGAAACATAATTGTCATAGCTGTCCTTTGTCTCCACTCCGGCTTCTATGGTATAGCTTGCTACCTCGAGGGTAGTGGGTTCTCCCGCACTGACAGTCCATGAGGTCATGCTCATGATCTCGCCATCATAAGGGTAGATATATCTGAGTCCTACAAGCTCCTTGATCACTTCCTCGCGCGGAAGCTCGCGTACCTGAAGACCGGTACCAAGAGGCCATGTCTTTCCGCTCTGAACGAGATAAACATCATAAACACCTGCCGGCATATCCTCAGGGACAGTAACAACCACACCCAGATCTGTCAGCTGCGCATCGAATTCATACTCGTTGTTTTCAGCATCCTTCAGAACAATGACACAACCCTCTTTAAATCCCAGACCTGTGATTTCGAGCACGTCGCCGCAAGTCACGGCAGACGGCACACTCACAGCAGAGACCGGACAGGACATTTCAAGAATCTCAATCTCGCCAAGTTCCTTGCGGGAGTCCCTGACAAGCACAAGCATATACTTGCCTGCAGGAACTGTCTCTGGCACATAAAAGGTAAGTCCCGAAGATGTCATGGCCTTGATTTCAAGCTGAATGTCTTCTCCACCCTTTGATGACAGACAAAGTGCATCCCCTTCCTTGAAACCATCCCATTGGATCAGGCCTTCTTCTCCTGCGCGTACAGATTCAGGGCAGATAATCTCGGTCTGCTGCCCGCCATTACCGCTGCCATTGCCGTTATTGGCATTGTTGCCAGAATTGCTGGTGTCATTCTGATTACCCACAACAGGCTGCTCTTCGCCAGAACATGCTGCAAACGAAAGAGCAATCACAAACAAATAAAGTATCTTTTTCATAACACTGATATTATCTAATTCCTTCCAAAGCCTCCAAAGCAGCGAGAGTCTCTCCTGCCGACGGTCTGGACATATTGTTGCTGATTATCTTTCCATCTCTGTCAAGAAGGATGAAGTGAGGTATTCCCTCGACATTATATGCTTTCTGGAAAGAACTCTGAGGACCAAGATACAACTGCACTCCGGTAAGGGCTCCGCTCCTGACCATTTCTTCCCACTTGGCCTTATCCCTGTCCACTGACAGACCGAGGAATACGATATCGGCTCCGCGGAGCTTCTCCTCAAGCTTCTTAAGATATGGCATCTCACGTTTGCATGGTGCACACCATGTAGCCCACATGTCGATATATACATATTTACCCTTGAAATCTTCGAGAGTCCATGACTTTCCATCCACATCCACAACAGAAAGAGCCGGAGACGGCTTGCCAGGCATCGAAACATTCCATTTCTCATACTTCGCCTTATAATCTGCAATCAGGGTTTCGTCCTTTACATAAGTATGATAAATATTTTCCAGTTCCTGGATATCGTCAATGCCAAAACGCTCCACGTAAGATGCCGCAAGATAATGAAGAAGGGCACTTCTTACCTTAGCGCTCTCAAAGCGGTCTGCAATAAACTTCATCTGTGCAACTGTCTTAGGATATAGAGACTTAACTTCCCTGTTCTCCGCATCCAGCACATGAGCGGCCTCTATTACAAAGTCTCTATACTCATCCAGATCCACCCACTTCTCATTCTCCTCCATATATGAATCTATGACGGCATAATAATCCTCATCAGGAAGATAAGACATGTCTGCAGTCATCATCTTATGTCCGACCGGATGCATAAGCAGGGTTGCCGCATAGGAATATCGGATCCTTCCTTCTTCCATCTCTTCAAACCCTCCGGCAGAAGAAAGGCCGTTCGCCTTCATCAGCTTTACAGCCTCCTTCTCCTTAGCCTGTATCTTTGAAAGATACTCATCGAAAGGAAGTCTGTATTCTTCATCCGGAAGAGCAGTGAGCTTTACCTTGTTCAGATACTCAACCGCCTTGGCCTTCTTTCCGTCAAAGACAAATGAATCAGAAAAATC
The DNA here is from genome assembly GCA_017506825.1 of Bacteroidales bacterium. Lineage (GTDB taxonomy): Bacteria > Bacteroidota > Bacteroidia > Bacteroidales > UBA932 > Cryptobacteroides. The sequence goes on along the minus strand of JAFVMQ010000029.1, from coordinate 5,682 downwards.
GCGGCCAGTGAAAGACACCGCAACCTCATCTCCCTTTTCAAAATAGATCCATTTGAACTCACGGCCATAGAACAGCCTTGCATAAGCGGCATCCAGTCCTTCCATCACAACCCGGGCTGTACCGGCTTCGTCGAGAGGGAAGGTCTTTACAGTATTATGGCATACGAGCACAACTTCACGAGCTGTAGGCTCATCTACCTTGAAAGTGATGACAGCATACTCCTTGGAGCTGCATCCGACAACCATCAAGGCTGCCACAATGGATAAAAATAAGTTTCTCATATCATCTAATACACTCTTTCCTTATAAGTCACATCCTTTATTTCAGCAAAGCCTTCATATTTCTGAGGAACGACTTCGCTGAAATCACCGTCAGAATCACGTCCTTCGTATATACGCAATATACCGTTGCTTCCCTTACGGCTACCCACTATAAGATCATAACTTCTCTGCATATTCTCCGACTTCTGATACAAGTTGAATTTCAGGCAGGTAATGGTTTCTCCTGAAAGTTCAAACTGCTTCTCGGAGCGTATTTCATCAGCAGAAAGATCTACTTTGTAGAGTGAGCCCCCAACAGCATAATACATATGGTTCTTCAAGGAGCTGAAAGCATAAATCGCATTCCTGTCCAGTATATCCTTGCACTGGGACAAATCTCCGTAATACCCTTTTCCAAGCACGTATGTACAATCTGCATATCTGAGCATATCACCCAACTGGACACCATATAGATAGCAGCCTGTGCCGTCTGTCAGAAGCACATATGTGATTCCCATCTTCGCGTTGCCCGGATCATATCGGGTGTTTTCCATATACAGACAGTCATATCCCTCGGGCCATTTGTCAAATGCATCACCGACGACACCTGCCCCAGGGGCCATTCCCTCTGCAATCTGTCCCATCTCGTCCATCCCGGTCAATGGATCAAGCCCTCCAAGATCATTTGTCGCCAGAAGAGGGCAATATGCCATCATACGCTTGTTATCTGTATCATAAAGGAGATATACTGCAGCATACACCTGAGCAGCCAGAACATTGGCCCCTATATACGGAGAAACTGCAAAATCCTTGTTAACGGCACTTCCGTATAATCCGTCAAATCCCATGACCTCGCAATAGTGAGCCTCTGTGCCGCTTACGGTCATCTTGCCGACTCCAGCCGAAACGATTGAATGAGGAACAAGCTTATGATTGACGGCAACCTCGTATGAAAAGTCATATTCGGGCTTCCACTCAAAGGCATCTTTTCCAAGTCTGGTAGCACCGTCATCAGTAAGCAGATAGTATGGAGAGGCGGCATCGGTCTTATCAGAAAGCCACTGTATCTTACGTGGACCGTTCATCTGCGGCATTCCGTTATCGCGCAGAACATCGGTCATGGTACTTCCGGTAACTGCTGATATCACATCAAGACGGGCTCTGCCTCCATCCGAGCATAGAACCATCCATCCTTCAGATGTCGAAGAACTCACAGTGAGCGTAGCTTCATATTGCCAGAAGAGTCCGGTAGCTGTTTCCGTAACTGTAAAGAACAATGTATAGGAACCAGGAAGCAGGACAACCTCGTAATCCAGATCTTTCTCGGTTCCGATGACGACAGCCTCCGAACCTCCGTTATTGTCCAGGACCTTCCATTCGTATGAATACTCCCCTGCCGGAAAATCACCTCCTCCGAGCTGCGGAGTCATAGAAAGACGGGAAAACATAAGTACGCTGGCATCCTCTATCCCGTTCACAGAAGGTTCCTTCAGATCGGAATACTCATAATTTCCAAGATCCGGACTGCACGCGAGGACGCATGATGCAGCCAGACTCAGAACAACATATGCATATATATTTCTTATCATATCACTTTCTGAAACTTAAAGGTTCACCCGTCTGCGGATCGAATGCCGATGCATCATATGGTTCTCCGGCAGCCTTCTTCTTCATTTCCCCTTCCACGTAGGCAGTCATTTCCGAACTGATATACAGGAGCTTTGCAAGTGTTATGACAGAAGCATCGTTGAAATCTGCCGGATCAATTTCCAATACACGGCATATAAGCTCGAATTTCTGCTGGGTAAACTCACCTACAAGGTTTGAATCCCAGGCAGCAGGAGCCTTTGTAAACATATCGGAAAAATAGATTCTGACACTCAGAAGAGGAACTTTGCCGGTTATCTGGACCATTTCAGACACAGGCAGAGTAAAGAAATCATTTTCATGAATATGCAGCTGTATCATCTTCCTGCTGCTCTTCAGCGCTTCTGTCCTCCTTAACCTGACCACATAGTCCATATGATATGCACCGGCAGGCATGACTGCTTCTGAAGGAAGGATGTAGTCCACCCCCTCCCGGGAATCCTCCGAAGTTACTGTTATATCCAGAGGGCGGTCGATTCCGGCAGCCCTTCCTACAAGCTGAATCTTCACAGGGACTTCGATAGTGTCTGATGATTCATAAATAAATGTATAGTCCAGACTATCGGTAACGGCCATTGCAGAGGTCACATTATTGAAATAGACACCTGTGACATCTGCGAAAAAGTCCGGATTGCGTTCCTGACAGGAACATACCAGCATAGCTGACAGAATATATATTATATACAGTCTTTTCATTGCAAACATCAATTATCAGTTTCTGAATCCGGGAGAGGAACAGTAAAGATCGCATCGCTCGGCTGCGGATTCCTGTTATCGGACGAAGTAAACATTACCGGCGCAAACATTCTCTTGTACATGAAGAAAAGCTGTCCTTCGCCATAAAGTTCCCTTATATACTCATATCTCAATGTCTCCTCTGTCAATGACGACAGGTTTGACACACCCCTGTGGGACCGTAATTTATTGACATAGATGGCCCCTGTTCCGATATTTTCCGAACATGTTTCCGCTGCAATGAGGTAGATTTCGCCCAGCCTGATCATCGGAATCATTGTGTTGCGGATATTTCCGCTGTCGACCATATCGGAATACTTATAGAAGTATCTGTTTGCACCTGTCGCCACCCAGTTGACACGATAGCGGTAATCATCCTGATTACCTCCGGTATTCGAACCGCCGCCGAATATCACATTGCTCATAAGGTCATTATCCATCCTGAAGACGTAGTTAGGGATGCGGCTCGGGTCAAAATAGTTCTTGAAAAGCTTGTTCCTCTGAGAGTGAGTCAACGCGAACAACACTTCGGAAGAGAATATACGGTCAGGATCATCAGGTGAACCTGTCACGAGACTCTTCTCAACAAACGGGAAGATTGTCTCCGTATCCTCGATTATTTCCTTCGCGTATTTATAAGCATTCTCCTTATCACCGAAATACAGGCTTGAACGAGCCAACAAGGCTGTAACAGCATAATAGTTCAGTCGCAGATTCCTATAACACATGAATGTAGAGGATCCGTCAGCAGGAGACTCCATCATGGTTCCGGAAGTCTTGACCGGATCATTGGCGAGAAGTATCCTGGCCTCCAGCAGGTCATTGGTAATCTGTTCCGCCACATCGGAAGCCGGAAGCAGATCGTTCGGAGTGACTGAATACTGCTTGTAATACGGGATTGCCGGAAGATGAGGGTTCCGCGAATATACCGGTCCGAAAAGACGGAGCATATCGAAATGGAGCATGGCACGTAAAGCCATCGCCTCACCTTTTATGAACTTGTAATTATCTCCGGTAAACTCCACATCCGTGGTTTCAAGGCTTTCAAGAAGGAGATTACAGTTCAGAATAAGGGAATATGCCTTGTTCCAGATCTCGTTCATCCTTGCACGCCAGTACTCTGTGTTGTACTTATACGACGCAAGGTCAGCATAGTTACCCCAGACAGCATTGTCAGTACCCAGAACATATGCACCTCCCATTATTTCAATCATTTCGACAGAGAGGGCTCCGCCATAAAGCATATCGCTGTTAAGTTCAATGTATATTCCGTTAAGCCTCTTGATGAATCCCTGTTCCGTAAGCACCAGCTCATCCTCGGACATCTTGTCATACGGCTTGACATTCAGCCATGAGTCACAAGAAGTCATGATCAGCAAAGACACTGCTGCAATATATGTGAGAAATCTTTTCATATGTCTCTACTGATTAAAACGTTACACCTAATGACATGGTCACTGTCCTTGCAAAAGGATAGTCAATGCCTCGCTCCACCCTTACAGAAGTCGCTCTGAAGATGTCCGACATAGTCAGCTGGACATTCATCGCACCGAGCCTCAGTCTACGGGCTATCCTGTCAGGGAATTCATATCCTATATTGAAAGACTCCCCCACCAGCGAATTGTCATCCATCACGAAACGCGAAGACTTTTCTGTCTTCTGGACGAGAGATATGCCTTTGAAATACGCTTCCCTGTTGTTTTCTGACCATCTGTCATAAAGGGCTCGTCTGTCCTGATTGTTATAGACATCCTGGGTACCGATGTTCTCCACCTTCTGGAAAAGAGAGTAGTTGAATACCTGGCCTCCCCATCTATAACGCAGATAGCATCCCAAGGAAAGACCCTTGAAATAAAGCATGGTACCGATGAGTCCTTCAATCTTCGGCTGAGTATCTCCAACCACGACCTCGTCGTTCACATCATATGTGAATGAATATGATCCGTCTTTCCTGATGAAAAGTTCCTTACCTGTAGCAGGGTCGATTCCGGCAGAGCGCACAGCCCAGATGGCAGTAGGGCTTCCGCCATCATAATATCTTGTTGTTCCGACAAGAGAAGACTTTCCGCTTTCATTCAGTGCGCTGAACGAATTGCCTATATCGGCATATACTGACCTTGTACTTACAGCATTGAAACTTATGTTCCAGTTGATCCTGTCTGCCGGGCGGTATATCGGGGATATCTTGAATGTCGTCTCCCAGCCCCACGTCTTCTGGCTTCCGGCATTCATGGCAATGCTTGTCACACCCATAGATCCCGGGGTGGTGATTACGGCAAGCAGAGGATCAGTGTGTTTCCAATAATAGTCAAATGTAAGATTCACCCTGTCACCCCAGAATGTAAGGTCGGTACCGATATCGTAATTCATGGTTTCCTGCCATGCAAGGTCAACATTTCCCAAGGCGCTCAGTATGACTCCTGTTCCAAAGACATTGGTCATCCAGCCGTTGAATTTATATGTAGTAAACGCCTGATATGCAGAAAAGTTCTGGTTGCCCGGATTACCGACCGAACCACGGATCTTCAGCAGAGAGAAGAAATCGCTTCCTCTCATGAAAGGCTCTTTGTGGATATTCCATCCCGTACCCACAGACCATGTGTTTCTGAAACGGTTGCCTGTTCCGAACATGGAAGCTCCGTCAAGACGATAGTTGAAATCCAGCAGATAACGGTCATCATAGAAATAACCTCCGTTGATATAGAAGCTTGCCGCCCTCTTAAGGCTCTCGCTATAATCAGGAGATCCTCCGACCGGATAGCCGTTGGCAAAAGAAGGCGCATCGAACTGATCGTCCGTAAATCCGGTTGCCGAATAGCCGTAGATCTGACGATGGTTGCTGCTGAAATTGAAACCACCGACTGCATTGACCATATGCTTGTCTGCAAACAATTTACCGAATGTGATGGACAGGTCGCCCTCATAGACCATCTCCTTTATCTGAGTATTGGAATAATATCCTTTCTCTGTCTCTCCGGCATCATCAAACTGGGTATGAAGAGGCGACAGACGGCTCTGCTCGTCATCATCCTGCTTTGT
>JAFVMQ010000028.1 GCA_017506825.1 Bacteroidales bacterium | reverse complement strand
TGAACGCGACCGAGGATGTGCTTGAGAGAGAACTTCTCAGTAACGCCCTTCGGACGGCCGAGGTGAGACATCACGATAACAGCACCACCCTTCTCAAGAACCTTCTTAAGGGTAGGGATAGCAGCACGGATACGTGTGTCGTCAGTGATTTCCATCTTCTCGTTGAGTGGAACGTTGAAGTCAACGCGCACAATCGCCTTCTTGCCGGCGAAATCGTAAGAGTCAATAAACTGTTGCATAATTGTATAATTGTTTTGTTATAAAAATTCCATTTTTCAGATCCCCGATCAAGTCGGGGATGACGTCATTGCCGGCTTGACCGGCAATCCCTAAAACCGAGCAAATTTAGTAATTTTCGGGGAAATACAAGAATTTACCTATCTTTGCGAGCGAAAAAACCGCCGTATATGCATACGGCATAAAAACATCCCGTTATGATGACAATCGAAAGCCCTGGCGCATTCTGGAGAGATTATGAACTCATTGATTCCGGCAACTTCGAGAAACTCGAAAGATTCGGCCCGTTCATCATGGCCCGCCCCGAGCCTAAGGCATTGTGGGACAAGTCTTTGTCTGACGGAGAATGGAACCGCATGATCCATACCCGCTTCAAGACCGGAGCCGGTTTCGGAAAGGCCGGAAAGGAGGACAGCGGCACATGGGAACGCAGGAAGAAGATGGATGACCAGTGGTACATCCGCTATAATGGTGCACAGGAAGGTCTGAATTTTTCATTGAGGCTCGGTCTGACCTCCTTCAAGCATGTCGGAGTCTTCCCCGAGCAGTCATCAAACTGGGAATACATCTACAGACAGACACGCGCTCTTGTCGAGAAGGCAGAGGCTGAAGGCAAACCCAAGCCTAAGGTCCTCAACCTTTTCGCCTATACAGGAGCCGCATCACTCGCTGCAAAGGCTGCCGGTGCCGACGTCACCCACCTCGACTCTGTGCGCCAGGTAGTGACATGGGCACGCGGAAACATGGAGGCAAGCCACATGGACAACATCCGCTGGGTAGTAGAAGACGCATTGAAATTCGCCCGCAGGGAAGCCAAGCGCGGCAACACATATCAGGGAATAATCCTTGATCCTCCGGCTTACGGACATGGTCCGGACGGAGAGAAGTGGAAACTGGACGAATGCCTCAACGAGATGCTCCAGTGCGTTGCCGCAATCCTCGCACCACAGGACAGTTTCATGGTCCTGAATCTCTATTCGAACGGATATTCAGCCGTCCTCGGAGAGACTATAGTGAAGCAGGCCTTCTGCATGAAGACAGCGTACAAGTCCCTCGACTTCGGCGAGCTCGTCCTCCGCGACTCCTACGGCAAGAACCTCCCGCTCAGCGTCTTCGTCAGACTGGCGAGATAATTACGGTACGGGGTCGTAGCCGTGGCCGCCCCAAGGGTGGCAGCGGAGGAGGCGAGCGGAGCATATTCCTATGCTCTTGCGGAGCGAGCCCCTCCCCAGCCCTGACCCTTTCTAAGAACTGCTGTGACAGTTTTCTGGCAAAAAGTGCTACAGATGTCGCTGAAACATGGGTTTTGACGGGGTTTAGGGCACAACTGTGACAGATATATGTTCAAAAGTGCCACAGGTGTTTCGGGAACATATTACCGTCGGCAACGCTTCCGGCAGAAACGGTAGCCGGAAGCTCCGCAGGTCCGGAGCTGCGGGCACAGTTACGGTACGGGGTCGTAGCCGTGGCCGCCCCAGGGGTGGCAGCGGAGGATGCGGCGGAGGGAGAGCCAGAAACCTTTGAAGGGACCATGCTTACGGAAGGCTTCAAGGGCATATTGGGAACATGTCGGGGTGAAGCGGCATGAGGGACCGCCTTTCAAAGGAGACAGGCAGACCTGATAGAACTTGATCAGCAACACGAACGGTGCTACTGCAATCTTTTTAAGAATTCCCATATTTCGAATTCAGATTATCTATAACCTGACCGACTGCGGTGTATATTTCCTCATATGAGAGGATTTCCTTGGAAGGATAGATGAACAGGATGTCGATGTTTCCTTCCAAGGCAAGCATATGCTTCTGACGGCGCCAGCTTTCGCGGACACGGCGCTTGAGAAGGTTGCGTTTCACTGCACGCTTGAATGACTTCTTCGGTACGGATACCATCATGCGGGTAACTTCCGCATCCGAGCCATACAGACATAGATAACGCAAGCCCGGCACACTGCCATGCTTTCCTTTGGCAAGAAGCTTCGAGATTGCTGTCTTGCCGCACAATCTTTCTTTCTTAGGAAGAGTATTCCGAGCCTCTCCTTCCACTATTGATTATTGGAAAGATAAAGTTCAAGAGCCTTGGCAACTGACGGAGCTTCAGGAGTAGGAGCAGAAATCTCTATGCTCAGTCCTGCTTCCTCCATTGCCTTCACAATAGACTTGCCGTAAGATACGAACTTGATGTCACCCTGCTTGAAATCAGGCTGGTTCTCATAAAGCGACTTTACGTCAGCCGGATTGAAGAACACAACCATATCATATGAATGCAGATCCACATCCTTCACATCCTGAAACACAGGCTTTACAAACACCGCTGTCTCGAAAGCGAACTTCTGAGTCTCGAAAATCTTGGTGATTGCATCCTTGCTGGTAGATTCGGCTGTAGCGATAAGGAAATTTTCTCCCTTGTGCTTCGAACCGATGAGTCCGATGATGGACTCCGGCGTACCGTCACCGAAGAAGATCTTCCTCTTTCTGTATATGATATGCTTCTGAAGATAATTGGCAACAGCTTCTGTAGTACAGAAGTATTTCATGGTTTCAGGCACTTTCACACGAAGCTCCTCGCACAACTGAAAGAAAGCATCAATTGTGGTACGCGCTGAAAACACTATCGCAGTGTGGTCAAGAACATTTACCCTCTGGGAACGGAACTCTCTGGAAGTCAGTGGTTCCAGCTTGAAAAACTGCTTGAAGTCGAACTCTACTCCGAACTTCTCCTCTATACTGGCATAAGGCGTAGCCGTCTTCGGCTGCTGCTGTGAAATCAATATCTTTTTAACGCTCATTCCTTTCTAAAAAATAATAGCCGGAACAATAAGGATTCCGGTTGGTATCATTTCGAGGGCGCAAAGGT
>JAFVMQ010000027.1 GCA_017506825.1 Bacteroidales bacterium | reverse complement strand
CGGCACGCATCTTCTGCTGAACCTCGAGCAGAAATGTTGGATTTTCCTTTACATGAGGTTTGCTGTCCCTGAGGATTGATTCTATATCGTTGCTTTTCATTGCAGTATGGATTTAAGATGGTTGCGTCCTGTGGAGAGATAGTATTTTACTGTGCCTTGAGGAACCTGAAGTATGGAGGAAATTTCCTTTATGCTGCGATCCTCGAAGTAATGAAGGACAATTGAGGCTTTTTCCTTTTCAGATAATGATTCCAAAGCTTGATAGAGCCTTTGGTGTTTGAATCTGGAATCAGTCTCTTCGGTTGCTGGAATAGATAATGCTTGCTGAGTATCAGAAGATACTGTTTCCAACCTTGGCTTTCTATGATAATCTACATAACAGTTATATGCGATCCTGAAGAGCCAGGTACTGAACTTGGAAAGTCCGAGAAATGATCCCGAAGCGACATATGCACGAACCAAGGCATCCTGAGCAATGTCGTCAGCCAACGATTCGTCACCTCCACACAGGGCAAGCAGAAATCGCCTTAGTGATTCCTGCTCAACTCTGATAAGGTCTATGAAACGCTCCGGTGACATCAGATGTTACTTTTGCTCAATTTCTTTAGCCTCTGCCTCCATTTCTTTTACCAGCATCTTCTTACCGACAAAGAATACGATCAGAAGACCGATTCCAATCGCGAAGAAGATTCCTCCAAATATACATGGAATGGTGAAAGAGTCCGGTTGCATATGAATTTCAGTCATCATATCCTTGTTTACAAAGCCAATGACAGTAAAGACAATACCCATCAAAGTGAAGATACAACCACCAGCGAGACGCTTAAGAAGGCGTTCCTTGATTGTTTTAGCTCCTTGTTTTTCCTTAAAGAAATTAGCATCGATTGTAGCTCCAGACTCAATAGCCTTGAGCATAATTTCTGTCTTCTTGTTTGTCTCATTCTGGCGTGCTCTTGTTACAAGCCATACGATCATCACCGGCAGTACAACACAGATACCAAGTGGAATTAAAATTTCAAAATCCATAACTGTAGCAATATTTACGTTTAACTTGATTTCCCCGCTTACGAGCGGTTTCATTCATTAGACGGAGCAAAGCTACAAAAGGTTGGAAATTATTAGACTTTTATTTTGCGAACTTGATGCAGCACCAGTTGTCGATCGAGTCATGGCTTACATAGCTCAGGCCTGAGTTCTGCGCCATTCCTATGATCATAGGCATATCCTCTACATAGAAACCGCTTACGAAAAGAAGACCGTCCTTGTGCAGGCAGAGAGCGTAGGTCGGGATGTCCTGTAGGAGGATGTTGCGGTTAATGTTGGCGAGAATGACGTCGTATGTGTTCCTCTGGAGGAGGGAAGCGTCACCGCAGCATGTCTCGATCCTTGTGCCAACCTTGTTGAGGCGGGCATTGTCGTAGGCTGAGATTGCTGCTATCGCGTCGATGTCGATTCCGTATACCTTTGAGGCCTTCATTTTTGCTGCAAGGATGGCGAGGACAGCCGTTCCGCAACCCATGTCGAGAACAACCTTGTCGCGGACTGCCTCTTCATTCTGGAGAAGAGCGCGGCACATCATGTATGTCGTCTGATGGTGTCCGGTACCGAATGCCATCTTGGGGTCGATAGTGATGTTGAAGCGTGTCTTCTTCAGTCCTTCGTGGAATGATGCCTTGATCGTGCATCTGCCGTCGACTACTATAGGGTTGAACTGGCTTTCCCAAAGAGCGTTCCAGTTGGTAGCCGGAATGAGGTTAGCCGACCAGTCGATGTCGAACCCGTAGCCTTCGATTCCGCTTAAAAGCACCTTCAGCGCAGCTGCGTCATAGAGTTCCTTCTGGATATAGCATTTGAGATAAGGGTCCTCTGTGCTGAATGACTCAAAAGGCAGTTCGCTTATTTCAGCTGTCACTATTTCTGCATTTTCTTCTGTGAACGGTGCGATATGGACCGCTACCTCGATATATTCCTGACTGTTCATCTTATTGGTTGTTTTCTGTTGTTGATTCATTGTTATTGTCTGCACTCTCCATATTCTCATCCTCGAGCTGCTTCTGTTCCTCAGCACTGAGTTCTTCCGTCTCCTGATCGACGGCATTGATAAAGCCTGTCTCCTTGCGGAATTCGAGGATTGCCTCCTGACGCTCGTTTTCCTTGACTGCAGCGTCTACACCTTTTTCGAAAATGTTCCTGATGGATTCTGCAAGATTGATCTTTGTCTCGTCGATCACTGTAGTAAAGACCGGAACATTCTCGTTCTTGTATTTCGGCTTGCCTATCTTGAACTTCATGTGGTCAAAGTCAGTTCCGTACACATCGACACCTACCCTGATCACCAGCGGCGACTTTATTATCGATGCATGGTATCTGTATGACATATCGAAATTCTGCTTGCCGCTCAGTGCCAATGTGTAACGGTCTAGCTTGATTACAAACGGGAACACCTCGAAGATGTTGTCCTTGATGACACCTTCGACAGTCATGTTGTCTATCTTTCCGCTCTTGTTGTTGTCGAATTTCAACTTCTTTGCAATAGAAGTGAACAAGTCACTATCAGTTACCGTAAGGTCGTCTCCGCTGATTCTCATGACTCCGTTGATCGATGGAGGGAGTACGTTCATGTTGGTATCAAGACTTGCTGTGGCAGCGAGCTCGCAGTTCAGCTTTCCGCCAAATGACTTGAGCAAAGGCATTATCGAATCTACTGCAGGCATCAGCCTGATGGCCTTGTCAGCCGTAATGTCCTTGAATTCGAAATTGAAGCCGGCCTTGATGTCCTGCTTGCTTCTGGTGGCATAGAATCCCTCGAAACCTACGTCTCCGATATTGGAAGTCGCCATCGTATTGCTTATCTGGACGCATCTTTCCTTCATTAGAAGTCTTGCGTCGAGATCGTAAATATCCAGGTCTGAATACTTGATATTCTTTCCATCCAAGCTTATGTCTGCCTTGAGATTTGCCGGGATGACTATGAGCTTTGTCTCTTCAGGCGCTTCCAGAGTGTCGCTTACGACCATCTTGAGGAAGTCTGCATCGGAAGTCTCGGACATATCCCCTTTGAGACTCTCGGGATTGAAATTGCTTCCGGCGCTGTATGCGGACAGGATCTCATTGGCATCCATCCCGTCCGTGTATATCTCGACTCCCAGCTCAAGAGCGGACCTTGAACGTGTTCTTGCTGTCAACGCCCTTCGCAATCCCTTAAGCTCACCTCTGGCCCCGACCATGGATTTTCCGGTCATGAACTTAAGGCTGTCGATGGCAATCCTGTCATTCGTAAAGGATAGCTGCATTCCACGAAGAATGTTTCTAAGCGGGAAGTAAGGTGTCATGACGATACCGGTGCGGATATCGACGTCTCCGTTAAGATCCCATTCCCGGAAATATTTGGCAAGACTCTGGTCAAGGCGGATATCTATATCCTGCTTGTTGAAATCCTCCTCCTTCATCCACGACGGTACCTCCCGGGCCTGTCTTCCTGCCCTTGCACGGAAAAGGAGCGAATCGCGGGGAACATCAGGATACACCCTTTGCAGAGAGTCCAGTCTCTGTCTCATCCTCTCTCGGCGTTCCACTGTATTAAGGGTGGCATCCGCCTTGATTGAAGCATCTGTAAGAATCGCACGGTTTGCATCAGTTACGAGAGTGATCCTTTTGTTGCTGCTGGTCAAAGCCAATACGGGAACTATAGGGTTGTCTCTTTTAGGTCTCATCGAAAAACGGTTCCGGGTCTCGCTGAAGCTTACTCTTGAACCGGCTGCATCCGTCAATGATAACTTGCCTGCCGCAAGACTTCCGCTGAGCAGGTTCACTTTCGAGGTGTCAATGCCGTTTGCAGAGTTCTTTGCAGAAACGGTTACATTTTCTCCTTTCAAAGCCAGGGACTGTCCGTAGGACGCCTCTAAGCTGCCGATGTTTCCTGTTATGCCCATCAGCTTGAAAGCCCTTGTGGAATCCCTTCTGGATACCCTGCTTTCAGGTCCGAGCTTTATTGCCAGACCGTTAATGTTTGCCTCTATCGTGTCGTCCGGAGCCTTGAAGACTATCCTCTCGCTTGAGAGCTCGCCGGTAAGGGATGACTTGGAGAAATTATACATGTTCAGCTGGGACAGTCTTGTGCTTCCGCTTATCGAAGCCTGCACGCCGCCTTTCGCAATTATGTTCAGACTGTCTGGCAGGAAAGCCATGAGCGAGTCGATAGATGCACTCAGGTTGCCCTCTACCGATATTGTCGGATCAGCAGATAGAATGTCCTTTGCATTTCCATAGCCGCTCAGCGAAAGTCCCTTGGTACTGAGGACGATATCATTGATAGTGACATTGAATGATCCTTTGCGGGTGTTTGCAACATATGCATCCAATGCCAGGCGGACGGTTTCTCCGATTTTCTTATGCTGTACCTTCGAGTCATGAATCTGCAGATCGACTCGGAACGTCGGGAGCTTCCCGGTCTTGTGGACATACTCGCCGTTACATTTTGCATATATGTTCAGACTGGCGTCAGTGACTATGTCTTCAGCTTCAGGAATGAAGTTCCTGATGAATTTGCGGATCATATCGTCGACCTTGCATTCGGTTACCGACAGGTTTGCGTTGATGTCCGTCCTTCCTTCAAGAAGGCGGATCTTCGCATCTCCGTCGAAAGGCACTGCAGCTATTTCAGCAGTGAACTTCTCTATGTCGATGGCCGGAACGCTGTCCTCCGGGAAATGAAGTACAGTTTCCATTTCAAAAGGAATCTTCATCCTTCCGAAAGCTCTGGTTGCGACTGAACTGTTTGCATCCATAGCTATGTTCATGCGTCCGTCATCTTCATGGACGCGAAGCCTGTTCAGACCCAGGGCAAGGGTGTCGGAGGCGACTCTTCCGGCTACCAGCATGCTGTCAAGAGATAATCCTATTCTGCTTCCGGCAAGGTCTGCTGTAGAAATCCTCCCGTCGAATTCAGCCTGCTTCAGGTCTATCATCGCAAAGATAGTATCCCTGCTGTCAGTGAATACGATATGCGGATGCTCCGTCAGCTCTATTCTGCTCAAGGATATATCCGGCATGCTTCCGGTTGAGGTCGTGTCTGCCTCCTCTGAGCTGTCGCTGTCGTTATCGCCTGTTATGAAAATGTTCCAGTTGGCATGCCTGTCATCGTATGTGTGGATAAAGATACGAGGCTTCACAAGTTCGATTTCCGGAACAATGATCTTTCCGAACATAAGCGGAGGCACCTGAACGCTTGCTGTGAATGTGCGGAAAGATGCGAGGGTGTCGGCCTCGTCTGCACATCCCATGAACATAAGTCTGCCCTGGGGTCCTTTCTTCTCCTGGGCATCGAATCTGTCGGATGGGTATGTAATCCTGAAATCTTCGAGAACGAGACTGAGGTTCGGGAAATCTCTGAATATCGATACAGAGACTTTTCCGAATTCGAGATTGCCGTCAATATATTCGCCTGCCAGACGGTTTACTGCCTTTGTCGCCAGCTGCGAGGTCAAGGCCGCTTCGATAAGCAGAACAGCTGCAATCCAGATACCGGTTATCCATAGCAGTACCTTGCCTGCCTTCCTGATGAATCCCGGTTTTATTTCGTCTTTTTCCTTCATTACTTTTCTTTTCAACTTAACTTACAAACTTAATGAAAAATATTCGATTTCCCTTAATAAACATTTTTGTTGCATCTTTTCTTCCATAAAAAAGATAGAAATGTTATTTTTGCAGGATAAATGACTGATTATGGACACACCTTTCGTATATGACAACCACGTGACGGGCAAGAACTTTGTCGGCAGGAAGACAGAGTGCACGGTGCTTGCAAATCTTCTCGAAGCAGGGGAGAACGTATGCCTGTATGAACCTCCGAAGGCTGGTAAGACTTCTCTTGTCCAGCAGAGCCTGTACAACATGAGGGCATCAGGAAAACCGTTCATGGTGGCGTATGTGAATCTGATGAATGTCAGAACACGACGTGATTTCCTCAAGAGGTTCGGTGCGGCTGTCCTGAGAGCGGCTTATTCTGTTCCGAGTGATTATGCAAGGGCCATTCAGAACTATCTGGAGGGCAGTCATTTCGTGTTCGATCCCGCTCAGTTCGCTTCAAAGGAAGATATAGTGTGCATGAACTGGGATGCGGACGAGAACGACATATATATGATGACAAGGCTTCCGTTCCGTGTGGCTGAGGAGAAAGGACTTCCCGTATATGTAATCTTCAGGGATTTCCAGAATGTCATGATGACCGATGACTACGAACTTATCCTTAAAGTAATGGAAAGGACCGTGGCAGAGAGGGACCGCAGTCTCAAGAACACTGCGACCTTCATCTTTTCCGGTTCGATGGTCAATGCCATGAAGTATATCTTTGCCGAGAAGAAATATTTCTACCGTCAGGTCAACCATCTTCCTCTGATGCCTGTAGATGACAAGGAGGCGGTAGAGCATGTTGTGAGAGGATTCCGTTCCAGCGGAAAGGTGGTCGAAAGAGATCTTGCGCTCGGAGCCTGCAAACTGTTCCGTTCGGATATGTGGTATCTGAACCAGTTCTTTTCCATCTGCGATTCCATGTCAAAAGGCTTCATCAACGAGGCTATACTTGTCGATGCGCTTAACTGCGTGATTTCAATCCATGAACCGAGGTTCAAGGTGCTTGTCAACGATCTTACGGACCATCAGCTCAGTCTTATGCGTGCAATCCTCGACGGTGTGGTGAAGTTCAGCTCATCTGATGTGATCGAAAGGTACAGGCTGAACTCTTCGGCAAACGTACGTCGAGTCAAGGATGCCCTCCGCAAGAAGGAGATAATCACATTCAACGATAAGGATGAACCGGTCATCCTCGATCCTCTTTTCGAATACTGGCTTACAAAATATTATTTCGAGATACAGTAATGGGCAAGAAGAAGATAACAGTGCTGACAGGCGCCGGGGTAAGCGCCGAAAGCGGTATCACGACATTCCGTGACAGCGACGGCCTTTGGGAGAACCACAAGGTCGAAGATGTAGCATCTATCGAAGGTTGGTACAGGAATCCGAAGGTGGTGCTGGATTTCTACAATGCCCGCAGAGCCCAGCTCGGGTCGGTAAGACCGAATGCGGCACATGAAGCCATCGCTTCTCTGGAAAAGGACTATGATGTTACAGTCGTGACCCAGAATGTGGATAATCTCCATGAAAGAGCTGGCAGCACGAAGATAATCCATCTCCATGGCGAATTGACCAAGGTGCGTCCGGAGAACCGATGCAACGATATGGATGCGTTTTCGGAAGATACGGTCTTTGATATAGGTTATGGTGAGATCCATCTTGGTGATCTGGCTCCGAACGGAGCCCAGCTCCGCCCGCATATAGTATGGTTCGGAGAAGCTGTTCCTAAGATAGAGGCTGCTATCGATGCGGTCGAGGCTGCAGACATAGTGCTTATTGTCGGAACTTCGCTTCAGGTCTATCCTGCGGCAGGACTTTACAGGTATGCAAGGATGGATGCACCTATATATATAATAGACCCTAAGGATGTGTCTGTGCGTGACTCTCGTCTGACACATATAAAGGATGTAGCTACCAAGGGAATGGAAACCTTTAAAAATCTCCTTAAATCAGTGGATTAGGCTTGGAAATTAAATTTTTATGCCTATCTTTGCAGCCCTATAATGAAAAGGAGGTGATTTAGACATGATTATAGTTCCAGTAAAGGATGGTGAGAGCATCGAGAAGGCTCTTAAGAAGTTCAAGAGAAAATTCGAGAAGACAGGTGCAATCCGTGAGCTTCGCGCAAGAAAGAACTTTGTTAAGCCGTCAGTGAAGAAGAGAATACAGATGCAGAAGGCTATCTACGTTCAGCACATGCAGCTTCAGGACGAGCAGTAATTTATAACTGAAGATTATTTACAGATTGTCAAGCCAAAGAAAAGAGCTGTCACAGAGACAGCCGCTTGCTGTCTAAAACTTTTAATTCATATTAAGTTTTTATGTACGCAATCGTAGACATTGCAGGCCAGCAGTTCAAGGTAGAGGCTGGTATGGAAATCTTCGTCAACCGCCTCGCGGCTGAGAAGGGTGCTGCAGTCGAGTTCGACAAGGTACTCCTTATCGACGCAGACGGCGCAGT
>JAFVMQ010000026.1 GCA_017506825.1 Bacteroidales bacterium | reverse complement strand
GTCTGTAATTCCTGATTCGTCATAACCCTGCAAAGTTAAGAAAATATGCTTATATTTGCGGGAATTATAAAACAAATAAGATACTCATATGAACAAAACAATCAAATTACTGTCTGCTGCTGTTCTCGGCCTGCTTGCTGCTGCCTGCAGTTCGCCGGAAAAGATGGCAGAGATGGCTGAAGGAATCACTATAGACTGCAAGCCTGCCGTTCTCGAAGTTGTAGGAGGAAGGATCGAGGCTGAAATCACAGTAAAATACCCTGCTGACTATTTCCATCCGAGAGCGATTCTCGAGGTTACTCCGGTAATCGTTTACGAAGGAGGAGAGGCTAAGATGGAGCCTTTCATGTTCCAGGGAGAAAATGTAAAGGACAACTACCAGGTGGTCTCTTCTGACGGATCGACTGTAAGAAAGAGAATCAGTTTCGACTATATACCGGGAATGGAGAAATCCCACCTCGAACTCAGATCGAAGGTTCTCTACAAGAGCGCATCGACAGATCTTCCTTCCCAGAAGGTCGCTGACGGAGCTAACACGACATACATGCTTGTAAGCACAGTCGGAAGAGTAGACTACAAGACAGATGATTACAAGGAGATTGTAAAGCAGAAGGCAGAAGGTCAGATCCTCTATAACATCAACAGCGCCGACGTAAGGGACGGCGAGCTTCGTTCAAAGTCCATCAAGGATTTCCAGGCTGCTATCAATGCCATCAAGGCAAACCATAGGATGCATATCGTAAGCACAGATGTAGTTGCATATGCATCTCCGGACGGTGAAGAGGATAAGAATGCAGACCTCTCATATAACCGTTCAAGATCCGCAGAGCAGGCTTTCAACAAGGTGGTTGACCGCCAGGGCGTACATGCTCCTGTAAATGTAAAGAGCGTGGCAGAGGACTGGGAAGGTTTCCAGGAACTCGTCGCTCAGTCGGATCTCGAGGACAAGGATCTCATTATCCGTGTACTTTCTATGTACAGCGACCCTGCAGTAAGGGAAAAGGAGATCAGGAACCTTTCTGCCGTTTACCAGAGCCTTGCAAGCGAGGTGCTTCCTGAGCTCAGACGCGCAAGATTCATTGCCAATGTAGAGGTTTCGAACTACTCTAACGAGGAACTTGTCGAAATGATCGAGACAGGAATAGATCTTCTTGACGAAGAGGCCCTTCTCCGCAGCGCAAGCCTGGTTGACGATAATCTCGTGAAGCTCGGCATCTACAGGAAGGCTATCGAGAAGTTCGACAGCCAGAGGGCACATTACAACATGGCCGTCACTTACATCAACATGGGTGAACTCGGAAGAGCAAAGAACGCCCTTGCAAAGGTAGAGGCTGACGGAGATGTATATAACGCATTCGGCGTCATAGCATTGCGTGAGGAAGATTATAATGCTGCTGCCGAGTACTTTGCTTATTCGGACAATGCAGCAGGTATCGAGAATGCTGCGATCATCGACATCATCGACGGAGAATATCAGGCTGCGGCAGAGAAACTCAAGAACAACAATACCTTCAACTCTGCTCTCGCACAGCTCCTTATCGGAAATAACACACCGGCCTCAGCACTCGAGGGTGACTACCCTGAAGCTGCATATCTCCGCGCAGTTGCAGCTGCACGCAAAGGTCAGGAAACGACTGTAAAAGCCCACCTTGTAGACGCTGCCAGCGACGAAAGACTTGCAGCAAGAGCTACCAAAGATATCGAGTTTGCGCAGTTCAGATAAAAAGACAAACGCCGCAAGACTTCTTGACAAGGCCGGGATAAGGTACAACCTCATTCCCTACGAGTTCGACGAAAACGACCTCGCTGTCCAGCATGTCGCAGATAGTCTGGGACAGGACATTGCGAGGGTTTTCAAGACACTTGTCCTCCACGGGGACAAGACGGGACATCTCGTATGCGTCATTCCCGGGGACAAGGAAGTCGAGCTGAAGGCTCTTGCCAAGGTCTCAGGAAACAAGAAGGTCGAGATGATAGCAATGAAGGACCTTCTGTCTGTTACCGGATATATCAGAGGAGGATGTTCCCCTGTAGGGATGAAAAAGCGATTCCCTACATTCTTCCACTCTACTGCAACAGATTTCGATACGATATATGTCAGCGCAGGAGTGCGCGGTCTTCAGATAGAAATTTCCCCAGCTGACCTTATCGGCTATGTTTCCGGGGAAATTGCAGATGTCGCGATTTGATAAAACCTATATAAAGATGAAAGTATTACTCGTAAACGGAAGTCCTCATAAGGAGGGATGTACCTTCACTGCATTGCAGGAGGTGGAAAAGGAACTCATTGCTGCGGGAATCGAGACTGAGATCATATGGCTCGGAACCAAGCCGGTTTCCGGCTGTCTCGGATGTGCTCAATGCATAAGGAGAGGTCCGAACGGAGAGCCTGCCACCCTGCGCTGCTTCATGAACGACTGCGTCAACGAATTCCTTGACAAGGCTGAGAAGGCTGACGGCTTCATATTCGGAAGTCCTGTTCATTATGCAGCTCTTTCGGGCACGCTTACTTCGTTCATGGACCGCGCGTTCTACGGCAAGGGCAAGGTATTCCGTTATAAGCCGGCTGCGGGTATCGTAAGCTGCAGACGCGGAGGCTCGACAGCTGCATTCGACCAGGTCAACAAATATTTCACTATCTCATCGATGCCTGTTGTGTCTTCAAAATACTGGAACATGGTCCATGGCAACACACCAGACCAGGTTCGTCAGGACGAGGAAGGAATGCAGGTGATGAGAGAGCTCGGCCGCAACATGGCATGGCTCCTCAAGTGCATTGAGGCCGGACGCAATGCTGGTATTCCTGATCCGGTAAAGGAAAAACCAGTCATGACCAACTTCATCCGGTAAAGCATTCACCTTACGGCAATAGGCTACTCCTTGACGCGGAACCAGTCCATTGTTCTGCCGAGAAGGCCTCTTTTGTCGAGTGAGCCGCGTACTTTGAGTACGTCGCCTTCTACTTTCATCGAGCAGTTATAAGTCTTTCCGTTACCCGGATCATAGATGCTTCCTCCGGTGTACTCGTTACCGTTCTTCTTGAGATCGCTGAGCATATTCAGACCGATAAGTTTGCGGGAACGGAGTTTTGGATCCGGATTATTGGTATCTACAGCCGGACTTCCGTCAGGTTCTGTCGGCTCCTGAAGCCAGACAATCTTACCGTTGAAAGCATCTCCCTGCTTATAGACTTCAACGATAGCCGTACCGTCGTCAAGTTTCCATTTTCCGACTACGTCTTGCGCAAATGCAGCCGCAAGCGGTGCAAGCATGGCAACCATGCTGATAATGATCTTCTTCATAATAAAAGTATTTAGTGATGATATCTTCTGTCACATAATATAATATGCAAAAATGGCACTTTGGATCAAGCTATGAAAGCATCTCCGATCAAAAGTTGTAAAAAGCATCTATATGTGGCGGAATCTACCAACCACTTAGAACTCCTACTACCAATAACTTACAGCAGAAAAAGAAGCCGGCCCCTCACAAAGGGTCGGCTTCGATCTTTTAACTGCCTTATATAAAAGGTTAGTCTTCCTTCTCTTCCTCGAGGTAAGCCTTCAGGAGCTTCTCTTGAACGTCGCCAGGTACCGGCTGGTAGTCAGCGAAGTCCATTGTGAAGGTTGCGCTACCTGACGAGAGTGAGCTGAGGGTTGTCGAGTAGCGGTAAAGTTCTGCGAGCGGAACACGTGCCTTGATAACCTCGAATCCCTTGTCTGAACCCATTCCCTCGATGAGGGCGCGGCGGTTCTGGAGGTCTGACATACATGCACCCATGTACTCTGATGGTGTAAGCACCTCAACGTTGTAGATAGGCTCCATGATCTTCGGACCTGCGATACGGAAGGCCTCCTTGAATGCGTTACGTGATGCAAGAACGAATGAGATTTCATTTGAATCTACCGGATGCATCTTACCGTCGTAAACGTAGACGCGGATATCACGCGCAAGCGAACCTGTAAGAGGACCTTCGCTCATCTTCTCGTTGATACCCTTGAGGATAGCAGGCATGAAGCGTGCATCGATTGCACCACCTACGATACAGTTGTAGTACTCGAGTTTACCGCCCCATGGAAGGTCGAACTCTTCCTTACCCTTGATGTTGAGGACAACTTCCTTGCCGTCTACCTTGAATCTGTTACCTGGGTCAACGCCTTCCTGATAAGGAGCGATAAGGAGGTGAACCTCACCGAACTGACCTGCTCCACCTGACTGCTTCTTGTGACGGTAGTCAGCGCAAGCAACCTTTGTAATTGTCTCGCGGTAAGAGATCTTTGGTGCCGAGAACTCGATCTCGAGCTTGTTTTCGTTCTGAAGTCTCCACTTGAGTGTGTTCACATGCTGCTCACCCATACCCTTGAGGATTGTCTGCTTCTGCTCCTTGTGGTACTCGATGATATATGTAGGATCCTCTGCAGCGATCTTTGCCATTGCATCACTTACTTTCTCCTCATCCTTTGCATCCTTGGCCTTCACGGCACAACGATACTTGTAGTGAGGGAACTTGATATCGAGGTATGCGAGGTCTGAACCTGGTGCGCAGAGAGTCACGTTGGTCTTTGCGGCGCGAAGCTTCACTGTACATCCGATGTCACCGGCAACGAGCTCAGTAACCTTCTCCTTCTTCTTACCTGCAACGGCGTAGAGAGCTGTGATCCTTTCCTTTTCGCCTGTTTCAGGGTTCTCGAGGTCCATACCTTCGGTGAGCTTTCCTGTCATCACCTTGAAGTATGCGACTTCTCCGAGGTGCTGCTCTACAGCAGTCTTATATATGAAGAGTGATACCGGTGCATCCACCTTACACTCCAATTCCTTTCCATCCTTTGTAACGACCTTGCGCTCTGCTGGAGAAGCCGCTGTGCGGATTGTGAACTCCATCAGACGCTTTACGCCGATATCCTTCTTTGCAGAAAGACAGAAGACAGGCATCACATCACCCTGGCGGATACCGATTCCGAGACCCTTTCTGATCTCATCCTCTGAAAGAACGCCCTGCTCGAAGAATGTCTCCATGAGGGTGTCATCGTACTCGGCTGCGCGCTCGATGAGAGCGTTTCTGAGCTCTTCTGCCTCGTCAAGCCTGTCGGCAGGAATCTCGAGGTCCTGACGCTTGCCTGTATCGCCTTCGAAGCGATAGTATTTCATTTTGAGAACATCGATAAAACCGTCGAAGTCAGGTCCTACAGAAACAGGATACTGAACCACTACCGGCTTGTTTCCGAATGCCTCTTTCATTGATTCGAGTGTTCCCTCCCAATTTGCCTTGTCTCCGTCGAGCTGGTTTACGCCGATGATCATAGGAATACCGTATTCCTTTGCATAACGTGAGAAGATCTGAGTTCCGACCTCAACGCCCTGCTGTGCGTTCAAGACGAGAACTCCAAGGTCACAAACCTTGAATGCCGACACTGCGCCACCCACGAAGTCGTCTGCACCCGGAGTGTCGATGATATTGAATTTTGTATCCATGAACTCTGCATAAAGCGGAGTAGCATAGATGGATCTCTGATTAAGCTGCTCGATTTCAGCATTGTCCGAAACAGTGTTCTTACCTTCTACGGTACCTCTTCTGTCAATCACCTTACCTTCGTAAAGCATCGCTTCAGACAATGTGGTCTTACCTGACTTGGTGCTACCAAGCAGAACCACATTACGGATGTTTTGGGTTGAATAAGTCTTCATCAGTTTTTGTGTTATTGTGTTTGTAATTATGTCTGTTCAGCGTCATTTAAGACACATCCTCGCAAATCTAATACAATTATATCGGAAAATCAATAAATCAACACAGTTATTTGCGAGGTATGAACCTGTTCCGAACCTTGAGCCCTGTAATGAAATCCGCTCCGGACATACCCAGGTTCTCATATAAAAGGTTATCTGCGCTTACAGGATCCAGACCTGCAATTCTGCATATTTCGTCATAATTACTGATCCTGCTTCCTGCTCTCATCAGATCAAAGAGCTTCTGAAGTCTCACCGTCTGTCTGTTTCTATCTTTCATAACATTCGTCTTTAATTGTCGCAAAGAAGCCACACAGCATCAGAAAAACAAAACTTTTGTGACGAAATCACCGGAAATACCATAAGAATTTTCTTTTTTTTATAACTTTTTCTCTTTTTTAGTCGGATTTTCCGGTGTTTCATCGGATTTTCCGGTTTATACTTCATTCAACGATAGGATAATTTTGTCCATAAGAAAACTATTCTCCGATATGGACAATACAACCATAAAGAAAAATATCCGGAATGTCAGGAAATCTATGAAGGTCACCCAGGAAGAGATGGCCCACAGGATGGGAATGTCCCTTACCGCATACAGGGATCTTGAAAAGGGAGATACTGCCATCGTAAACACCAATCTGAAAAAGGTTGCAATGCTTCTTGATACTACCAGCGAGGAACTGGTACTCGGATATCGTCCCGTACAGATGCAGGGTCCGGGACTGGAGGATGTCAGAAACGAGTACTGCAGCCGTATCTCCGTCCTTGAGAACAGGGTTGCCGAACTCGAAAAAATAGTCTTGCTGCTGGAAGAAACCGTTTCAGCAAAGAACGAAATCATATCAATACTCAAGAAATCGCTTGCCGAGGAAAAATAGATTGTGTATTTTTGCAGAATGCGCAATGAACCTCATCTTTTGAATTATCTCCACCCCGACCTGGTCGAAGCAGGTTGTGACGAAGCAGGCAGAGGACCGTTGGCAGGTCCCGTATTTGCCGCAGCAGTCATCCTGCCTAAGGACTTCCATCATCCCCTTCTCAACGATTCCAAAAAGATGACCGAGAAGGCAAGGGAGATTCTGCGTCCGATAATCGAGAAAGAGGCGGTAGCCTGGGCTGTGGAGGCTGTCAGCGCTGAAGAAATCGATACCATCAACATTCTTAACGCTTCCATCACCGGAATGCAGAGGGCAGTACGCAGACTCAGTGTCAGACCGGAATATCTGCTGATTGACGGGAACAGATTCAAGCCTTTTGACGGCTATGATTATCAATGCGTAGTAAAAGGTGACGGAAAATTCGCCTCCATAGCAGCGGCGTCAGTCCTCGCAAAGACATACAGGGACGAATACATGCGCAGGATCGCGCTGGAATATCCGCAGTACGGATGGGAACGGAACATGGGATATCCGACAAAGGAGCATGTGGATGCGATATTAAAGCATGGTTATACGCCCCATCACAGGAAGAGCTTCCACCTGAAACAACTGGAACCGACTTTATTTTAAAGATTCCCGGTCGAGCCGGAAATGAGAAACAAAAAAAACACCATTGGATATGAAAAAGATTTTAAGCATCATTACTGCATTGACAGTATTTGTCGGAAGCACATCCGCTGACGAAGGAATGTGGCTGCTGCCTCTGCTTGAGAAGATGAACGGCAAGGCTATGAAAGAGCTCGGCTGCGAACTTACTCCAAAACAGATCTACGACATCAACAATACCTCGCTCAAGGACGCAATCGTACAGTTCGGCGGAGGATGTACGGGAGAGATCATATCAAGCGAAGGTCTCCTTGTAACCAACCATCACTGCGGATACGGAAACATCCAGAAGCTCAGCAGTGTCGAACATGACTACCTGAAGGACGGATATTGGGCCATGAACCGCAGCGAGGAACTTCCTTGCGAAGGACTGACAGTGACTTTCCTCGAGTACATGCAGGACATCACCCCTGCCCTCGAAAAAGTAGAAAAGAAGGTACGCAAGGAAAACAAGGGTGCCGAGAATCTCGAAGAACTCATTGCAAATGCCATGAATGAGGCTGCCGAGGCTGCTATCAATTATGCAGAAAAGTGCAATCCCGGCTGCACGGCAACCGTGACCTCGTTCTACAACAATAACATATACTATCTCATCGTATACAAGATCTACAATGATATCCGCTTTGTAGGTGCACCGCCTTCATCTATCGGAAAGTTCGGAGCTGATACAGACAACTGGATGTGGCCACGTCACACCGGCGACTTCTCGATGTTCCGAGTATATGCAGACAAGGACAACAATCCTGCACCTTACTCTCCTGAGAACGTTCCGCTCAAGGCAAAGAATCACCTTAAGATCTCGATGGACGGAGTACAGGAGGGGGATTATACCATGATCATGGGCTATCCGGGACGCACAACCCGTTTCCAGACCTCACCAGAGCTTAAGTTCCAGATCGAACAGAACGACATCCGTATTGCTGCACGCACCATCCGCCAGGAAAAGATGCTCGAAGACATGCTTGCAGATCCTAAGGTCAAGATCCAGTATGCAAGCAAGTATTCGGGATCGTCAAACGGCTGGAAGAAATGGCAGGGAATGAAGCTCGCCTTCGACAAGCTCGATATCATCGGACGTGCAGAGCAGGAGGAAGAGGAGTTCACAAAGTGGGTGAACGGAAAGGAAAGCCGTAAGGCTGCCTACGGAACAGCAATCAATGACCTCGCTACTGCAGTTGAGGTTGGAAGAGAGGCAAACAACGCATTTACAAAGGCTTTCGAGACAGTATACAAGATCGAACTTACCAACTTTGCCCTTACATTCAACAATCTCCAGCGAAGAGCAAAGGCAAAGATGGATGAAACAGCAGCTCTTGAAAAGGCGTATGAGTCGATTGCAGACCAGTATGCAGACTATTCTGCAGAAACAGACCGCAAGGTGGCTAAAGCTCTGATGAAGCATTACCGCGATATTGCGGCACCTGAGAACTATCTGAAGGATCTTCCTGAGGACTTCGCCACTATGGATATAGACAAGTTCGTGGACGAGATCTTTGACAATAGTGTCTTCACATCTGCAGAGACTCTTAAAGCGACAATTGCTGAAAAAGGAGCGGGCGTTCTCGAGGATCCGGCAGTAAAAGTAGGTATGTCCATCTACAACGAATGCCTCAACTCACAGATGCTTACCCTGAAGTCGGAAGAGGATCTTGATAAGGCCCGTCAGAACTATACGGCTGGTCTTCTCGAGTGGAAGGATGGGGAGCCTTCTTATCCTGATGCCAACTTCACGATGCGACTGACCTACGGTACGGTAAAGGGATATTCTCCGAAGGATGCAGTAGTCTACAGACATTATACAACCCTCGACGGAGTGATGGAAAAAGAAGATCCCGACAACTGGGAATTCGTTGTTCCGGCAAAGCTCAAGGAACTTTGGGAGAACAAGGATTACGGTATCTACGGAACACCTGACGGCAAGATGCCGACCTGCTTCCTCAGCAACAATGACATCACAGGAGGTAACTCAGGAAGTCCGATAATGAACTCGCGCGGAGAACTCATCGGTCTTGCATTCGACGGTAACTGGGAGTCGATGAGCAGCGACGTGATGTTCGAGCCAGATCTCCAGAGATGTATCAATGTCGATATCCGCTATGTTCTCTTCATCGTCGACAAATTCGGAGGCGCAGGTCATCTCGTAGACGAAATGGACCTTGTTTACAGCACACATTAATCCTATAACATTCCGGAACTGACTGTTATAATAATGAAAGAGAACGAAGTAAATAAATGGCTCCTGGAAGTGGAGCACCCCGCAAAGGGAGACAAGAACGTAGTCGAACTCGGAATGGTTGAAAAGATCGAGATCGGCGAAGACAGCGTATGCGTCACCCTCGCATTCTCAAAGCACCGCGACCCTCTTGCCGAATACCTGATAGGCAGCACCAAGGCAACAATAATCCGCAATGCGCCTGCTGGAACAAAGGTAGAGGTAAAGACCACCATAAAGGACGAAGCTCCGAAGAAAAAGCCGGGTCTTGACCTCGGAGAAGAGGAGCTCGCGAATGTCAAGCATATAATAGGTATCGCATCAGGTAAGGGCGGTGTCGGAAAATCGACCGTTTCGGTCAACCTCGCCGTCGCACTCGCACGCCTCGGCTATAAGGTCGGTCTCGCAGATGCTGACGTATACGGACCTTCCGTACCGAAGATGACTGCCACAGAAGGTGAAATGCCGGACGCCATCCAGGAAGGAGAAAAGGAAGTAATCCTCCCGATGGAGAAATATGGAGTGAAATGGATGTCCATCGGCTACTTCGCAAGACCTGAACAGGCACTTATCTGGAGAGGTCCGATGGCATGCAATGCCTTGAAGCAGATGATACTTCAGGTACGCTGGGGAGAACTTGACTTCCTCCTTATCGACATGCCTCCGGGAACCGGCGACATCCATATCAGCCTTGTCCACGACATCCCTATGAAGGGAGCGGTAATCGTCAGCACACCTCAGGACGTAGCCCTCGCCGATGTCGAGAAGGGTGTCAACATGTTCCGCAATGAAGGCGTAAACAAGCCGATCTTCGGTCTTGTCGAGAATATGGCCTGGTTTACCCCTGCCGAACATCCTGAAGAAAAATACTATCTCTTCGGTAAAGACGGAGGACTCAGGATGGCTGAGAAATACGGAATTCCTCTTCTGGGACAGATTCCTATCGTCCAGAGCATACGTGAAGGCGGAGACAATGGAGAGCCCGCAGCTCTTTCATCCCGTCCTGACGGTCTCGCATTCATAGCCCTTGCTGAAAAGCTCGCTGAATCCCTTAAATGAGATACGGGAGTCTAAGCAAACAACTCACATCACTTGCGGGTCCGATATTCATCGAGACCCTGCTTGTGATGATGCTCGGCGCCGTCGATACCTTCATGCTGAGCCGACACTCCGACAACAGTGTAGCTGCCGTAGGAGTGGTGAACCAGCTCATGAACCTGATCTTCCTGCTTTTCGAGGTGATTTCCCTCGGAACATCCATCCTCTGCTCCCAGTACATTGGAGCCAAGAGGCGCGACAAGGTCATACAGGTCGTCGGCATTTCATTGATCTTCAACCTTATTTCCGGACTCCTTATCAGCTGCGGTCTGTACTTCTTTGCAGATGATCTTCTGGTGATGATGGGATTGAGACCGGATCTGATGACAGAAGGTCTCTCTTATATGAAGATAGTCGGAGGTTTTGCATTCTTTCAGGCAATATCACTCTCGCTATCTGCATCTCTTCGAAGCGCAGACAAGGCGAAATACCCGATGTACGTATCTGTTGTTGTGAACATCGTCAACATCATAGGCAACTACACACTTATCTTCGGTAAATTCGGAATGCCTGCCCTCGGAGTGGAAGGTGCGGCAATATCGACTTCAATGTGCCGTTTCGTATCCGCTGCGCTCCTGTTCATCATCCTTTTCAAGAAGCATATACCGTCATTCCCGAGAGAACTGTTCAGACCTTTCCCATGGATAGAACTGAAAAACCTGCTGAAAATCGGTATCCCATCCGCCGGAGAACATATGTCCTACAGTCTTTCCCAGGTCGTGATAACCTATTTCATAAATATGATCAGCAACGAGGCTCTGGCGACGAGGACATATGTTGTGAACATAGTCATGTTTACCTACATCTTCGCCCTTTCCATCTCTCAGGGAGGAGCCATCCTTATCGGTCATCTTGTCGGAATGAAGAAGATAAAGGCTGCTTATACAATCGGCAAAAGGGTAATGAGACTCGGGGTCACCATGTCCGTCAGTCTGTCTCTGATAACTGCAATATTTGGAAAAGGACTGCTTTCCATGCTGACATCAGATCCTTGGATCATTTCGACCGGAGCGGCGATCCTTTGGGTGGAAGTGGCTCTTGAAAACGGAAGGGCGCTTAATTTCTTCGGAGTGAATGCCCTTAGAAGTGCCGGAGATATCTATTTTCCTGTCATAGTAGGCATTATTGTAATGTGGGGCATCCAGGTAGTCGGAAGTTATGTTCTCGGTATCGGGCTGGGCTGGGGTCTCATAGCCATGTGGGTAATCTTCGCCCTCGACGAAAACATACGAGGACTCATATTCTTACGCCGATGGAACAGCTTCAAATGGGTCGGCAAAGGATTCCTTAAATAACTCTTTATAATAACGGTCAACCCCGTCGGTGGCGGAGCGAAGCATATTCCTATGCTCCTGCGGAGCGAGCCACTGACGGGGCTGACCGTTATAAGGATTGTCTATTTGAAAAGAAGCTGTGCGAATGTGTTGAGATAGTATCTCCAGTTGTACCATACATGGCCTCCGTCGCTTGCGAAGAGAGTGTGCTCCATGTCGTTTCTCTTGAGGATGTCGACCATTACTTCTGTACCAGGCCATGCAAAATCATCCGTACCGCAACCTATCCAGTAAAGCTTGTAGCCGGCCTTCTTGATAGCCTGCATCTGTGCATCTACGTTCTCACCGTCACGAAGACCGCAGCTCATCGGGCAGATATAGTCGAATACGCCTGGGAAGAGCATTGTAGCGCTTGTTGTATGTCCGCCACCCATTGAAAGACCAGCGATTGCGCGAGCCTCCTTCTTAGGGATAGCGCGATAGTTCTTCTCAACGAAAGGAATGATCTCGGTAACAAGGCTCTTCACATATGCGTTTGCGAAAGCAGGGTCACGATAGTTGATATCGCTTGTAGGAAGATTGAGGGTAACTGCAGCCTGCTGACCAGGGTTTCCGTTAGGCATTACAACGATCATAGGCTCAGCAAGACCCTTCTCGATAAGGTTGTCGAGGATCTGTGCTGCGCGGCCCATGGATGTCCATGCTTCCTCGTCTCCGCCACCACCATGAAGAAGGTAAAGAACAGGATACTTGGTCTTCTTCGATGTCTCATATCCGTAAGGAGTGTAGACTGTCATTCTTCTGTTGAGACCGAGAAGTTCGCTGTCATACCATACATGCGAAACAGATCCTCTCTTGTTTGCCTCCCTGTAGTTCTCCGAACGCTCTCCGTCGATAAGGAGCATGCTGAGATAACGGGTTCCGTCACGCTGCATCAGAACATTGTTAGGGTCGCTTACGGAAACGCCGTCAACATAGAAATGATAAGTATATATTTCAGGGGTTGGAGCAGGTATCTT
>JAFVMQ010000025.1 GCA_017506825.1 Bacteroidales bacterium | reverse complement strand
GAGAATGCGGATGCTGTCTTCAATTCAGCCCACATCTTCGAACTTCCGGTACTGAAATATTACGCAGAACCCCTTCTGCGCAGGATTTCTCCGACATCTCCTGCATATGTCGAGGCTACCCGTCTGCTGAAGTTCCTGGGGTACATTGTCGCCCTGTCGCCTGCTGAAATCGCAGCCATCCCTCCGACATCAATCCTCCGCGAGTTCATTGCCGGTCAGACTCTTTAATCTTCATAGGGTTCGTTGAACGGGAGGAGGAAAGGATTGGTCATGCGCTCGGTGGAGATATCGCTTGACGGTCCGTGACCCGGGAGGACGCGGGTATCGCCTTCGAGCATCAGCAGCTTTTCGAAGATGCTTCTCATAAGCTGGTCATAATCTCCGCCCGGGTGATCGGTACGGCCGATTGCTCCGGCAAAGAGGGTGTCACCGCAGATAAGAGCCTTTTCTTCGCGCTCAAGGAAACATACTCCGCCTTTTGAATGTCCGGGTGTTTCGAGAACCTCGAACCGGAGGCTTCCGACCTCTATCACTCTGCCGTCTGAAACGGTTTCCATTGCAAAAGGTTCAGGCATTGGAAGACCGAAGCCCTTGCATATATAAGGGTTTGTTGTTTCGATAGTATATGTCTCTTCTGCACCTGAGTAGACAGGAATGTTGTATTCTGCCGCCAGAGCTGACACTCCGTAGATATG
The DNA here is from genome assembly GCA_017506825.1 of Bacteroidales bacterium. Taxonomy (GTDB): domain Bacteria; phylum Bacteroidota; class Bacteroidia; order Bacteroidales; family UBA932; genus Cryptobacteroides. The sequence continues at coordinate 1,850 of JAFVMQ010000025.1, read as the reverse complement.
GTCGAAGTGACAGTGGGTGAGAAGTATGCATGACGGCTTGAGACTTTTCGAGCTGACGAAGCCTGTAACGCGGTCCAGCTCGTCTTTGTCAGCGCATCCGGGATCTGCAATTGCACAGTTTCCGGCGTCATCCCATAAAATATAGCAGCTTGTCTGGAAGCAGTTGAATGTGAAGTGTTCTATATGTAACATCAAAAATTCCTTTAAAACACACAAATTTACATGAAAAATTATTATGTTTGCTAATTATTATGGGATAAAATGTCCCGAATGTGCTAAGAACTAACTAAAACAAGAACTATATGCATATAGCGATTGCTGGTAATATCGGCAGCGGCAAGACAACTCTTACAAAGATGCTTGCCGCCCATTACGGCTGGACTCCTAAGTTCGAGTCTGTTGACTATAATCCGTATCTCGCAGACTTCTACGAAGACATGGAAAGGTGGTCGTTCAATCTCCAGGTATATTTTCTCAACAAGCGTTTCAAGGATGTAGTCGACATCTCCAAGCTGGACGAGGTCATCATTCAGGATCGTACGATATATGAGGATGCGCGTATCTTTGCGCCAAATCTTCATGGAATGGGCCTTATGAGCACAAGGGATTTCGAGAACTATTCCGATCTCTTCGACCTGATGATGTCTTTGGTCAATCCGCCTGATCTGCTTATCTACCTCAGGAGCTCTATCCCTAACCTTATCGGACAGATCCAGAAGAGAGGACGAGAGTATGAGAAGAGCATCCGTATCGACTATATCACCGGTCTTAACGAGCGATATGAGAACTGGATCAAGGATTACAAGCATAAGATTCTGATTCTTGATGTGGACAGGATCAAGTTCGAGAACCGTCCAGAAGATTTCCAGGAGGTCGTCGATAAGATCGACGCCGAGCTTTTTGGTCTCTTTCCTAATGAATAATCAAACTTAAACCTAATATCAATTAATTATGGCAGAAAGAATTACAATCATTGACTTTGTCGAGAAGTATGTTGCCAAGTATTCTAAGAATCCTTTCCTTTGGGAAAAGAACCTTGATACAAATGTATGGGAACCTACTACATATGAAGATACGCTTAAAAAGGCAAAGCGTATTGCTGCAGGTCTCATGGCCCTTGGCGTTCAGAAAGGCGAGAAGATCTCGTATCTCAGCGAAGGTCGTGACATGTGGGTTATCGGAGAACTCGGAGTCCTTTATGCTGGTGCGGTAAATGTTCCGCTTTCAATTAAGCTTGGAGAGACAAACGATCTCGTTTTCCGTGTAAAGCACTCTGATTCAAAATATATAATCACTTCGAAATTCCAGCTTCCGAAGATCAGAACTATCCTTCCTGAATGCCCTATGGTTGAGAAGGTCATCATTTTCGATGAGATTGCTGACATGCAGGAGAATGAGATGTACATAGGCGAGATCATCGAGATGGGTGACAAGTTCCTTGCTGAACATGAAGATCTGTTCATCCAAAGATACAAGTCCATCGGTCCGGATGACTATGCGAACATCAGCTATACATCTGGAACCACAGCAGATCCTAAGGGTATTCTCCTGACCCACAGGAACTATACTGCAAACGTTGAACAGGCCCATTCGGTCATCGGCGTGGAAGAGGATGACAAGATGCTCATCATTCTTCCTCTTGACCATTGCTTCGCACATGTTGCAGGTTTCTATACAATGATGTCATATGGTGCTTCGATCGGTACTGTTCCTTCGGGCAAGTCCGGCAAGGAGGCTCTCCGAAACATTTCTCCAAGTATCCAGGAGTTCAAGCCTAATGTGATGCTTTCTGTTCCTACTCTTGCCAAGAATTTCAAGAAGAGCATCGAGACTTCCATCGCAAAGAAGGG
>JAFVMQ010000024.1 GCA_017506825.1 Bacteroidales bacterium | reverse complement strand
TGAGAGTAGATTCCCAGACTATGGAAGCTATCGAGAAATGGGCGGAAGATGAATTCCGATCAACGAACGGCCAGCTTCAATGGATAATCTCTGAGGCTCTGAGAAAAAGCGGACGCCTAAAGAAATCCAAATAGTAATTCAGAATAATAGCCTCTAATCGCATTCAAATGATTAGAGGCTATACATTTTTTACTGGTGTGTCAGCTGAATTATGTCAAGACCGTCAGATAAATCCGAACTTTCCGTCAGTAAGGATACTTGGCAGATCTCCTTGAAATGAGGTTCTTGAAGACTCCTCGCGCACATCCTTCTGCAGGCCTTGCTTAGTTACAGTCCGTATACCGAGTGTCCTTTCAGTTCTTCTTCTATCTTCAGGAGGCGGTTGTATTTTGCGATTCTCTCGGAACGGCTCAAGGAACCTGTCTTTATCTGTCCGCTGTTTGTAGCAACTGCCAGATCAGCTATGAATGTATCTTCCGTTTCTCCTGAACGATGTGAGATTATTGCCTTGTACCCGTTTCTCTGGGCCATGGCAATGGCTTGAAGAGTTTCAGTCAATGTACCGATCTGATTGAGCTTGATCAGTATAGCATTTGCTGCTCCGGTTCTTATACCCTTGGCAAGATATCCGACATTCGTTACAAACAGGTCATCCCCTACAAGCTGGCATCTGTCGCCAAGCTCTGCAGTAAGCAATTCCCATCCTGTCCAGTCATTTTCAGACATACCGTCTTCAATCGAATCTATAGGATACTTCTCTATCAATGATTTCAGGTATGCAATCTGACTTTCACGGTCAAGAACCATAGCTTGCTCTCCTTCAAACAGCTTGTAATCATATCTACCGTCCTTAAAGAACTCTGACGATGCACAATCCAAGGCAAGCATGACATCCTGACCTGGTCTATATCCAGCCTTCTCGATAGCCTTCATTATCAGATCCAATGCATCTTCAGTAGAATTCAATGCAGGAGCGAAACCACCTTCATCTCCCACAGCCGTACTCAATCCCCTCTCTCTCAATACTTTCTTAAGCATATGAAAGACTTCCGCCCCCATTCGGAGACCGTCTTTGAATGAAGCAGCTCCTACTGGACGAATCATGAATTCCTGAAATGCAATCGGCGAGTCGCTATGGGAACCTCCATTGATGATATTCATCATTGGTACAGGAAGAACATTTGAGTTAGGGGCACCTAAATAGCGGTACAAAGGAGCTTTCAGACATGCTGCCGCAGCTTTGGCAACAGCAAGGGATACGGCCAGAATGGCATTTGCTCCAAGACGAGACTTGTTTGCAGTACCATCGAGTTCCCGCATACGACAGTCTATCGCACTCTGATCAAATACGCTTTTGCCTATGATTTCCGGAGCGATTATTTCATTGACATTAGAAACAGCCTTCAGGACGCCTTTGCCAAAATATCTTGTCGGATCACCGTCTCTTAATTCCAATGCCTCGTTCTGACCGGTTGATGCACCGGAAGGTACAGAAGCCTCACCTCTGCTGCCACATTCGAGAATCACCTCTGCTGCTATAGTCGGAGTTCCTCGAGAGTCAATGATCTCCCTTGCGTGTATGTTTCTTATCTTCATGACAAATCAATTTTCCGTCATCAGTTTCAAAATTCCTGCCTTAAAGGGGTAGTTGATGCATTTACAAGATAAATTATGGAAACATACGGTATTCCGGCATTGGTCTGAAGTCCTATTTCGCATGTACGGCTGTTTGAATACCCGGTTGTAATACCTTTGCCTTCAATCTGGTTTCTAAGTTTCCTGAGCGCATATGCATTCAGTTCAGGATGGGTCATGCCTTTATCACCTGCAAAACCGCAACATCCTACGCCTTCAGGGATGAGAACATCACTCGAACACATGGCAGCAAGTTCATATACCATCTTATCAATCTTCATAAGACGAGTCGAGCAGGTAAGGTGAAGAGCTACAGGGATGTCCGACTTATGGAATTCAAGCCTGTCCTTCAGGAAAGTCCACACAAATTCCGCAGCTTCATACAACTTAACTCTTGTCATTTTCTGTTTCATACGATGCAGACACGGACTCTGATCACACACAACAGGATACTTTCCCCTTTCAGAGGCCTTCCAAAGAGCTTCTTCAAGTTCTGATGACTTCCGGTCTGCAATATCAGGAAGACCTTTGCTCTCCCATATGGTTCCGCAACAAAGGGAATCCATCTTTTCCGGCAATACAACCTCATACCCTGCCTTATGGAACAGATCCATCATTTCTTCTGCAAGCGGACGCCGCTCTCCTTCTGCCTTGGAGACTCCCATAGTCTGGTTTATGCAGCTTGGGAAATAAACAACTTTCAGAGAGCTGCATTCTCCTTCTGAAACCCGCCTTGCTGCATTATAGGGTTTTGGCATGGACGGAGTCCATAATGGTGCTCCGATAACATGAAGTCCTTTACCGACAGCGGACATTACTCCTGAGCCTGATATCGAATGCCCCAGATCTGCGAGTCCAAGCACAGCTCGCAAGCAGTTCTTGACTCCATGGAAATTATCTGCAACAAATTTACCAGTTCCTCTGGCAAGCTGACCTCGCTTCTGACGACGGAGCTCATGGGTAAGATCAGCGACATTGATTCCCATAGGACAAGAAGTGGAACATAAACCGTCACCTGCACAGGTCTGCTCACCAAGATATGAATACTGCTTCTTAAGCATCTTGAGACGCTTCGGATCCATTCCGGAAGACTCAAGGTAAGCAATCTCACGCTGAAGAGCTATTCTTGTCCTCGAAGATAATGTAAATCCGCATGAAACGCAGTTTACTTCGCAGAAACCGCATTCAATACATTTATTAAGTCTCGAATATGCGTCATGGATTTCCTCTGAAGCTCCGGAGGCTGGAGCAAGTACAGGCAATGCCTTGAAATTCTTATAACAGCACTGCGGATCGTCGTTGAAAATCACTCCAGGATTCAACAGATTTTCAGGATCGAATATATGTTTAAGGCGTTTCATGACAGCAAATGCCCTGGCACCCCATTCGAGTTCCACATATGGAGCCATATTACGACCTGTTCCATGCTCAGCCTTCAATGAGCCGTCATATCTGTTGACTACAAGATCGGTGACTTCTGTCATCATGGCTTTGTATCTTTCAACCTCATCTTCAGATGAGAACGACTGATTGATTATGAAATGGAAATTTCCCTCAAGAGCATGTCCGTATATGCACGAATCATCATATCCGTGTTTCTCAAGAAGATTCGAAAGATCAGTAACAGCTTCCGGAAGATTTTCAATATGAAAAGCGACATCTTCAATAAGACATGTCGTGCCAGGTTTGCGCATACCTCCCACTGTCGGAAATATACCGGAACGGATCGCCCAATAATTACCATAAATTTCAGGATCAGTTGTAAACGATACCGATCCGTATGTATCATATTCTTCAAGAATACCGCAGATCTTCGCAACATTATCTGCGAGTTCATGCTGGTTATATGCTTCAGTCTGGATAAGAAGCGCTGTAAGTCCATCTATTTCACCGGCATTTACCGATGCAAGAGAACGCTTATCCAGCATCTCTACAGCAGAAACAGAAGTTGAACGTAAAGCAATGACAGCTCTGGCTGCTTCCGCCATTTCTCTGAAATATACCATGGCATTTGCTTGAAGCGGAGCCAGAGGTATGGATTTCATGCTCACTTCGCTTATAAATGCCAATGTACCTTCAGATCCAACCATTGTATGAAGGATAATATCAATAGGATCATCAAAAGTAACAAGAGGAAGGATATTTAGTCCCGTAACATTCTTGATGGAATACTTATGTCTGATCCTGTCGACGAGTTCACTATCAGCCATTACTTCATTACGAAGCTGAGTGATAGCATCAAGCATTTTGGAATGAGTAGAAGCAAATGATTCGCGACTGTTCTTGTCAGAAGTATCAAGGATACTTCCGTCAGCAAAGACAATACGTGCAGAAACCAATGTCCTGTCACTGTTTGCAACAGTACCACAGCTCATACCGGAAGCATTGTTCATTACAATACCTCCTACCATGCAACTCTTGATAGAGGCAGGATCTGGACCGAACTTTCTGCCATAAGGTCTGAGATAATCATTAACCTTAGAACCGATCACACCAGGCTGAAGGGTAATTGTCTCACCATCATCATTTACCTTCCAGTTTTCCCAATTCTTACCGGCAACAACAAGAACAGAATCGGATATAGACTGACCGGAAAGACTCGTACCTGCAGCTCTGAAGGTTACAGGCACTTTAAGCTCTGACGCTACTCTTAATAGTCTTGATATTTCTATTTCATCTTTAGATCTGATAACTATTTCAGGCACAAGCCTATAAAAGCCTGCATCGGTTCCCCACGCAAAACGTCTCAGTTCGTCGGTATAAATCTGGTCTTCAGATATAAAAGACCTTATCGCGGATAAAAATTCTGAATATCTATTATTCATATCAACTGTGGTACACTGTGGTGCAAAGATACAAAAAATTGTAAAACTTCAGAACCAAATGATAAGAAAAACAAAACACCCCGCCATCGGATGATGACAGGGTGTCGTATAAGAAAGTGGCAGCTACCTACTCTCCCACCTGGTGGGGCAGTACCATCGGCGATGGTGAGCTTAACTTCTCTGTTCGGAATGGGAAGAGGTGGATCCT
>JAFVMQ010000003.1 GCA_017506825.1 Bacteroidales bacterium | reverse complement strand
CCCCAGGAACTTCAGCAGACGGGTAGCCTCGACATATGCAGGAGATGTCGGAGAAATCCTGCGCAGAAGGGGTTCTGCGTAATATTTCAGTACCGGAAGTTCGAAGATGTGGGCTGAATTGAAGACAGCATCCGCATTCTCCTGGAACGGGAATATGTTCCTGTTCTCTCCCCTTCTCACGCTTTGCCAGCGCATGATCGTATCCTCCGGAACAACACCCCTTGTGCGGTTGTCGCGTATCATGCGGCGGAGCATACGGTTATCCGATGTCGATATGTTGTTGTTCTCGTCAATAGAAAGAGAAGTAAGGGCAGAAGCATATACCCTGAATACTTTCGATGGATCAACTGAAGGTATCATTGCCGGATTCAGGGCATGGATTCCCTCCATGATCAGGATATCCTTCTCATGAAGCTGCATCTTCCTGCCTTCGAAATATTTCTTTCCTTCCTTGAAGTCAAAGCGCGGAATATCGACTTCCTTACCGTCCAGGAGATCGTTAAGCTGCTGTCCGAGGAGATCCAGATCCATCGCACCGAGACATTCGAAATCATATTGTCCGTTCTCGTCCCGCGGAGTCATCTCCCTCTCCACAAAGTAGTTGTCCAGTTCGATGACCTTAGGATTCATTCCCAGGATACGGCACTGAAGGGCAAGCCGTTTAGAGGTCGAAGTCTTTCCGCTGCTGGAAGGTCCTGCTATGAAGACAATCTTCACACTTCCTCTTCGGGCATATATCTGGTCTGCAATCTCGGCATATTTCCTTTCATGCAGAGCCTCGGAAAGGTTGATCAGATCGACAACCTCTCCGGAAAGTACTTTTGAATTCAGCTTTCCTACTCCCCTGACACCCATTATCGAGCACCAGTCCGAATGTTCCTTGAGGGCTGTGGCAAGTTTCGACTGACGCTTCATCGGAAGAACCTTGTCAGGATCTCCGTCCATCGGATATTGCAGGCAGAAGCCGTCGTTGAAGCCCATTATATCGAAAGTCTTGAGCACTCCTGTCGAAGGAGCCAGAGGACCATAAAACGTATCAGCTTGACCATCAAGAAAGTACACATTGTTATGCATGCGCCCCAAAGTCTTGAAAAGGTTTACTTTTTCATACTGACGGTTGTCCGAAAAAAGCTTTTCACATTCCTCAAGCGTCATCATCTTTTTTGTAAACGGAAGGTCCGCTGCAATCATTGCGTGCATTTCTGCTGCAATGCATTCCAACTGCTCGTCGGTTGCGAAGAACACATTCGGACGACCGTCCTCCAATGCTTCCATTTCTCTGATCTCGCAATACAGGCCGCTTGGAAGCGAATAATCTATAGCCAGAATCTTATCCGGAAACATCTTTCTGACAACAGCCTGAAGAACAAAACACAATGAACGTATGTATGTACGGCGTCCGTCAGGGTGGTCATATCCGACAAACCGGACGTTATGGGGATTGATTATCTTATAGTCAAGAGATTTCAGTTTGTTGTCCACCAATGCTGCAAGCACCGGCAGAGGATATCCGGACTTTGCTCTCAGCTCCGGATAGACTTCCGCAGCCAGCTCCTGAAGGGTCTTCCCCATCGGAACATCGATATAAGAACTTGAATTCTCGCAATAGATTCTGATACTTTCCATAGCATTTTACGGCAATATTTCTTTGAGGAACGGACCGGTAACCGAGGCCGGATCGGAAGCAAGCTGCTCCGGAGTTCCGGATGCAACTATCATTCCTCCACGCTTTCCTCCTTCCGGTCCCATATCGAATATATAATCCACAGACTTGAGCACATCGAGGTTATGCTCGATCACTATCACGGTGTTTCCCTGATCCACAAGCTGCTGCAACACATCCAGAAGCACCTTTATGTCATCGAAATGCAGACCTGTCGTAGGCTCATCCAGAATATAGAGGGTATTGCCGGTCGATCTCTTCGAAAGTTCAGCAGCAAGCTTCATTCTCTGGCTCTCACCGCCGGAAAGGGTTACAGCCGACTGTCCGAGACGTACATATCCCAGCCCCACATCGACCATTGTCTTCAGCTTCTGAGCAATCGAAGGTATGTTGCTGAAGAATTCATAAGCCTCGCTTACAGGCATCTCCAGCACGTCATTGATATTCTTTCCCTTATACTTGACAGCAAGGGTATCGTTCTTATAGCGGCGTCCTCGGCACTCGTTGCACACGACATTCACCGACGGAAGGAAATTCATCTCTATCACCTTTATTCCGGCGCCCTTGCACTCTTCGCAACGTCCTCCGGGAACATTGAAAGAGAATCTTCCTGCCTTGAAGCCTCTCACCTTCGCATCAGGAGTCGCCTCGAAAAGATTCCTGATGTCGTTGAACACACCTGTAAAGGTAGCCGGATTGCTTCTCGGAGTTCGTCCGATAGGACTCTGGTCTATCTCGATAAGTTTGTCTATATTCTCAACACCTTCCAAAGAATCGTATGGAAGAGGCTGCATCTTGGCATTATAGAAACGGTTCTTGAGGACCGGCATAAGGGTCTCGTTGATGAGGGACGACTTGCCGCTTCCGCTGACTCCGCTTATTCCGATAAGCATTCCGAGCGGAAAATCCACATCTACATTCCTCAGGTTGTTTCCGCGGGCACCTCTTATCCCAAGAGTCAGCCCATTGCCGACACGTCGCTCAGCCGGAGTGTCTATCTTCCTCACCCCACGAAGATATTCCAACGTTGTCGAATCTCCCTTGTCTATATCGTCCAGAGAGCCGCTGTAGCATATGCGGCCGCCTTCGTCACCTGCGCCGGGACCCACATCAATGAGCCAGTCGGCAGACATCATGGTCTCAGCATCATGTTCCACCACCATTACGGAATTTCCCTCGTCACGAAGCTTCTTAAGCGAAGCTATCAGCTTGCGATTGTCCCTCTGGTGGAGCCCGATCGACGGTTCGTCGAGGATGTAAAGCACATTGACAAGCTTCGAACCGATCTGAGTCGCAAGTCTTATCCTCTGGCTCTCTCCACCGGACAACGAAGCTGTCGCACGGTCAAGAGACAGATATTCAAGACCCACGTCGAGAAGGAAGCGGGTCCTGTCCTTCAGTTCCTTAAGTATATCCCTGGCAATTGCGCTTTCCCTCTGGCTGAAGACTCCGTCAAGAGAATCGAACCATACCTTGAGCTGGCTGATCTCCATAGCCGCAACCTCGGAAATGGTCTTTCCGTCTATCTTGAAATAAGTGGTTTCCTTGTTGAGTCGCGTGCCGTTACATACCGGGCATACGATCTTGTCCTGAATGTCTGCAACTATTCCTGGGAAGGACACCATTTCGGAAGAAGCGCCCTCTCCTACCCTGAAAAGTTCATCCGAACCGAAAACGATAAGCGAAACCACCTCATCCGGAAGTTCTTCTATCGGATCATACAAAGAGAAATTGTACTTTCTCGCTATCGAACGCATGATATCGAACTTCTTCGTCTCGCGTATCTTTCCGAGAGGGATGATTCCGCCTTCGGCAATGGAAACCGAACGGTCCGGAATTATCGTGTCCATGTTCACGTCGACGATGATTCCGAGTCCCTTGCAATGAGGGCAGTAGCCCTGAGGGGAATTGAACGAAAAGGAATGAGGTGCCGGTTCGGCAAGAGAAATGCCTGTGTCCGGACATACCAGATGCTTCGAATAATGACTTACAGCCCCTGTCTCCATATCCATTACGGCAAGGGAGCCTTTTCCGAAATTCAGAGCCGACATCACGGAATCCTTGATGCGCTTCTCATCTTTCTGCGAAGGCTTGAGACGGTCCACGACAAGCTCTACGAAATGGGCCTTGTACCTGTCCAGGGCTGTCACCTCGTTAAGTTCGCATATCTCACCATCGATCCTTACCTGGGTATAGCCTCTCTTGCGCATCTGCTCGAGGAGTTCCTTGTAATGGCCCTTTCTTCCTTTTACAACAGGAGAAAGCAGATAGCATTTGCGGTCCTGATAGTTCTCCATTATGAGGGAAACTATCTGTTCGTCCGTGTAGCGGACCATTGCCTTGCCTGTCTGGGGAGAATATGCCGTCGACGCCCTTGCATATAGAAGACGGAGAAAGTCGTAGATTTCAGTTATGGTGCCGACAGTCGAACGGGGGTTGTTTGCAGTTGTCTTCTGCTCGATCGCGATTATCGGACTCAAGCCGGTGATGGACTCGACTTCCGGCTTTTCAAGTACGCCCATGAAATGCTTTGCATAGGTGGACAACGTATCCATGTACCTGCGCTGACCTTCCGCATATATGGTATCGAAGGCAAGGGAGGACTTTCCGCTTCCGCTCAAACCTGTCACCACAACAAAACTGTCACGAGGTATCGACAGCGACACCCCTTTCAGATTATGAGCCTTTGCGCCCTTTATCTCGATGTAGTCCTTTTTCTTATCCATAGACTACAAATATACATATTTTTTTACTTCAGACGAAGATATGAATAGCCGAAACGGGCAGCGGCAGCACGATCGAGTTCTTCGCGGACAGACGGATGGGCGATTACAATGAGAGCACGTGCACGCTCGACAAGGCTCTTGCCTCGGAGCTGGGCCACGCCGTATTCCGTCACAATGTTCTGGACCATGTGGCGGGTGGTGACGACTCCCGCACCTTCTGTGAGTACCGGTTTGATCTTCGAAATACCCTTTTCCGTCATCGAAGGTATGGCTATGAAGGTCTTGCCGCCTTCGGAAAGCGAACCTCCGTACATGAAATCATGCTGTCCTCCTACTCCCGAAATGATACGAGTACCTACAGAATCGGCACATACCTGACCTGTCAGATCGACCTCGACAGCAGAATTTATTGCCATCACCTTAGGGTTCTGCGCAATCCTGAACGGGTTGTTTGTCCACGCTACATCCTTCAGAACCAGATCCTTGCGGTAATCCATATACTCATACAGACGCTTGGATCCCAGAGCAAGGGAAGCGACGGAAACTCCCGGCATGACGACCTTGCATGAATTGTCGATCACTCCGCTTTCAAGCAAAGGAAGGACACCGTCAGTCATAGCTTCGGTGTGGAGACCGAGATGCTGATGGTCCTTCAAGGCGGAGAGAACGGCATTCGGTATGCCTCCGACTCCGATCTGCAGAGTAGCTCCGTCCGGTATCATTTCAGCAATATAGCGTCCGATCGCTGTATCCGTTTCGTCAGGGACAGGCGTCGGCACCTCGACCAGCGGATCATCTACTTCCACAGCCGCATCTATCCTTGACACATGGATAAGAGCGTCGCCATATGAGAACGGCATAGCCTTGTTCACCTGCACTATGACCTTACGGGCACATTCGACAGCACTTACTGCAAGGTCTGCTGAAACTCCGAACGAGCAGTAACCCTCTTCATTCGGAAGCGAAACATTGAGAAAGACGGCGTCGAGCGGCAGGGTGCCGTCACGGAAAAGACCCGGGATCTCACCAAGAAAGGCAGGGATGGTGCTTCCATAGCCTTCAGCCAGCCATTTCCTGATATTGTTGGCTACAAAGAGGCTCTTGACATTGAAGGCATCCTTGTACTCCGGTCTGCAGAACGGAGCCTCGCAACGACCTACTGCAAAAGCTGCATAGACCGTCACATCCTTCAGTTCATGACCTCTGTCGGCAAGGGCCTGGGAAAGAACTTCGGGAATCGAGGTGCTACCCTGGATATAGATACTGTCTCCTGATTCAATCAATTGTACGGCCTGGGCCGCTGTCATAAGTTTCATAATTCTTCGGTTGTCATCCGGAAAATCGGGGAGTTTCCCGGATGAGGTTGGGTTTTGGGGCGGGTCATCCGGAAAATCGGGGAGTTTCCCGGATGAGGTTAATGGTCGGCTGCGAAAAGACGGATACGTTCTTCGAGCATTTCGAACTGTTCTTCACTGTTCAGCTGGGAAACGCAGATACGCACACCGTTCTGACGGCTGCCGGTGGTCGAAAGAGCTATCGTGGCCATTCCGTAGCGGAAAAGTTCTCCCATGAGTTCTGCGCTTGTCATGTCCTTGTATCCGACCGTATAGAAGAAGCCGTCGCTGACAGGTTCATCTCCATCCATCGAATAGACAATATGGAATCCGTTGTCGGTAAACATCTTCTTGCTGATCTTCGCCCTGCGCGCATATTCGGCAGCGGAAGTCACGAAGTCCAGTTCGCCGTCCGCAGCGGCACGAAGCATCTCCGCAAGCGCATATTGTGCGGAATGGGTGGCTCCGGAAGACACAGCATAAAGGACTGCGAACACATAAGCATCTCCCAGACGGGACATCTTGTACCACTGAGGGAGCAAAGGATATTCCCTATGGTAGAGGGCATCGGAGATTGCGATTATGGCAATTCTCTGTCCGGCATAGCTGAACATCTTGGAACCGGACATCATTATTATATAGTTATCGGTATACTTCGCAATCGAAGGCTGGAAAGGTGGCTCGAACGGCTGGCCGAGAGGTTTGCGGAAGTCCATGCACATGTAGGCGAGGTCTTCGATAACGATGGCATCATACTTTGTGGCAAGCTCACCGATGGTCCTGAGTTCATCTTCGGTAAGATTGAACCATGCCGGATTGTTCGGGCTGGAGTATATGATTGCAGCTATGCGTCCTCCTTCGAGATGCCTTTCAAGTTCCGGTCCGAGTTTTTCTCCACGGAAGTCATATATATCGAAGGAGTCACTCGGAATACCAAGAATACGGGTCTGGGTACGCTGTACCGGGAAGCCGGGATCAATAAAAAGGATCGTATCCCTTCCTTCGACAAGATGCGAACAGAGAAGGAATGTAGAGAAGCTTCCCTGCATCGAGCCGACGGTAGGGATGCAGCCGAGCGGATCCACATCGATGTCAAGATAGGCCTTGAGGAATCTTGATGCCTGCTCCTTGAGCTTAGGGATTCCATACATGTTAGGATACTGGGAGGCAACGCCTGAATCCAGAGCCTGTTTTTCCGCATCGATGCCGACACGCACAGGAGGAAGACCCGGGATACCCATTTCAAGGTGGAGAAACTCAGTCTGACACTGATTTTCAAGAGTCTTTGCAATAGCGCCCGACTGACGTATAGTCGCAGCAGAAATGTCAAGGATATCCATCTGTTTCAAGACGGAATCATAGAGTTGTTTATCGACAGGAAGTTTCATATTAGCCTTTGGCGGGGAGAAACCGTCCCAAATATAACAAAATTCCGGGACAGCATCAAATGCCGCCCCGGAATTTTAAAAAAGCAGTTCCGGTGCTATGCTTTGACAAGCATGCTGTCCTGTTTCAATGACATCCATGCCGCGACGCAAGGATCCGGAAGCTTTTTCTTGCGTCAAAGTGAGATTTCACACAATACAGACAACACATGTTCCTGTCACTCACAAGGAAATAGAGTATCTGGAAGAAACGATTATTATTTCACTTCTTCGAAGCTGATTGCGAATCCGCCGCCCGGAGCCATTGTGATCGGGAGGAAGTCGTGGAATGTCACGGTCTTCTTCTCTACTACATATGCCTGAGGATTTTCCTTATAGTGGGCATCCTCTGCGTCGCGGTAGATCGTAGCCTCGTATGTCTTCTCAGGATCGAGGAACTGGAGAGGAACCTCGAGAGTACGCTTGTGGTCATCGGTAACACCACCGCAGAACCACTGTCCGTCCTTCTTGCCCTGACGAGCGATAACCACATACTCACCCGGCTCGGCAAGGAGGTACTTCGACTGGATCCAGTCGATATCCACATCCTTGATGAACTGGAATGCATCCATGAACTGTGCATAGTGCTCAGGAAGGTCTGCAGCCATCTGGAGAGGAGAGTAGAGGTCAGGTTGCGATCCGTAAGCGGCAATGTAGCCAATTCTGCCACGACAATTGCTACCACAAAATCCAGATTGGACAGCTGACCAATTTCTCGTTTGCCCATAATCCGCATAGAAACCAAAAGCAGCAGATATATGATCAAT
>JAFVMQ010000023.1 GCA_017506825.1 Bacteroidales bacterium | reverse complement strand
GGTGTTTTCTATGTCATTCACAAATGCCGGAGGTGGAGTGGGAGGTACGTTCGGACCGACTTTGTTCATCGGTGCAATAGCAGGTTTCTTCCTTTCCAGAACCATAAATCTTATCGGTGGCGGAAGTGTCGTGCCTGAACAGAATTTCGTGCTTGTCGGAATGGCGGGACTCATGGCTGGAGTCATGCAGGCTCCGATGACGGCAATCTTCCTTATAGCAGATATGACGGGAGGATATGAACTTCTTATTCCTCTGATCTTGACATCAACAGTCTCTTATGCAGTTACAAGGATGGTGGAGCCATATTCCATCTATACCAAGCGAATTGCAAAAAAAGGCGAGCTGCTTACTCATGACAGCGATCAGGCCGTACTTACCCTTCTCAAGACAAATGATCTTATCGAGTCTGATTTCAAGACTGTAAAGATAGACGCCTCTCTCGGAGATCTTGTTGAGGTTGTTGCGGATTCAAAAAGAAACATATTCCCGATTGTGGATGACAGGAATCATTTCCACGGTTATGTGTCTCTTGAAGATATCAGACACGATATGTTCAAGAAAGATCTTTATGAAAAGATGCATGTCTATAACTTCATGGTATCTGCTCCGGCTTACGTTTATATCGATGAGAAGATGGATAGCGTGATGGAGAAGTTTGAGAAGACTCAGGCATGGAATCTTCCGGTTGTCGACCATGACAGGACATACATCGGCTTTGTGTCGAAATCAAAGATTTTTTCTGCTTATCGCGATCAGCTTAAGCAGGTATCCCATGATTGATTATGAAACAGATATATATCGATAGCATCGCGCATAGAGTCGGGGTGAAGGATTGGCAGGTGGAGAACTGCGCAAGATTGTTTGAGGAAGGTGCTACCATTCCTTTCATCAGCCGTTACAGGAAGGAGAGAACAGGCGGTCTTGACGAGGTTGCTATTGCCGAAATCAGGCATTGGGCTGATGTGTTTGCAGAAATGGAGAAGCGTAAGGAGACTGTACTTGAGACAATAGGACAGGCAGGAGCCTTGACTCCAGAACTCAGGATGCGGATAGAGAATTGTGTTGAGTCGCGCGAACTGGAAGACCTGTATCTTCCTTTCAAACCTAAGAGACGTACGCGTGCTACAGCAGCTAAGGAAGCCGGACTGGAGCCATTGGCTGACAGGATGTATGATGTTTCATTGACAGATCCTGTTCCAGAGGCGCGCAAGTATGTTAATGCAAAGGTCGCTGATGTGGAGTCTGCTTTGGCGGGAGCACGTGATATAATCGCAGAGCGCCTGAGTGAGACTGCTTCCGTGCGCGAAACTCTGAGACAGATATTCAAGACCAGACGTGTCGTGACAAAGGCTACTAAAAAGGCTGTCGGACAGGAGGCTATGAAGTACAGGTCCTATTTTGATTATTCCGAATCTCTTGAACGTATCGCTCCGCACCGCCTTCTTGCAATATTGAGAGCGGAAGAGGAAGGTTTTCTTTCCGTCAGGATCGATGCTGATCCGGAAAAATGTGGTAAGAAGATATATTATGACTTCTGTCAGGAAAGAAGGTATCCGGCTCAGCCGTTGGCAGAACATATCCACCTTGCCTTTGATGATGCATTCAAACGCTTGCTTGAACCGTCGATATCAAATGAGGTCCTGAAAGAAGCTAAAGAGAAAGCTGATATTGAATCAATAAGGATTTTCGGAGAGAATCTCCGTCAGCTGCTTCTTGCACCTCCTGTCGGTCAGAAAAGGGTACTTGCAATAGATCCGGGTTTCAGAACCGGATGCAAGGTCGTCTGTCTTGACGAACAAGGTAACCTTCTCCATAATGAAGCGATATTCCCTCATCCTCCTGCAAGCGAAAAGATAAAGTCGATACAGGCTGTGTCTGCAATGGTACAGAAATATGGAATCGAAGTCATTGCCATAGGTAATGGTACAGCCAGCCGCGAGACGGAAGAATTCATCAAGCGTGTCCCCCTGCCTAAGGGTGTCAGAGTCTTTACCGTAAGTGAAGACGGTGCTTCCATTTATTCGGCTTCAGAAGTGGCAAGAGCCGAGTTCCCTGAATACGACGTTACTGTAAGGGGAGCTGTTTCTATCGGACGAAGACTTATGGATCCGTTGGCCGAACTGGTCAAGATCGATCCGAAGTCTCTTGGTGTAGGTCAGTATCAACATGATGTCGACCAGGGGCTTCTTAAGGAAACCTTGGATAATACTGTAGAAAGTTGCGTGAACAATGTTGGCGTCAACCTGAATACCGCCAGCAGTTATCTCTTGAGCTATGTGTCCGGCATCGGTCCTGCACTGGCTGAGAATATCGTAGAGTATCGTGCTGCGAACGGTGCATACAGGTCCAGAAAGGAACTTCTTAAGGTAAAGCGTCTTGGAGACAAGGCTTTTGAACAGTGTGCAGGCTTTCTGAGAATTACAGATGCTGACAATCCGCTGGACAATTCTGCCGTCCACCCTGAAGCCTACCACATAGTAGACAGGATGGCAAAGGATCTCAAGGTGTCTGCCAAGGAACTTGTCGGAAATGCAGAACTTTGTGCAAGGATAGATCCGCAATCATATGTAGGAGGGGAGTTCGGACTTCCGACCATCAACGATATTATTCTTGAGCTGAAGAAACCGGGACGTGACCCGCGCGAGTCTGCCCAGGAATTCGAGTTTGCTCATGACATCAAGTCAATTGAAGATCTTAAGACAGGAATGGAACTTCCGGGAATCGTTACGAACATTACAGCATTCGGCGCTTTCGTAGATATCGGAATCAAGCAGAACGGTCTTATCCATGCCTCGCAGATGGGAGTCAAGGGAATGGCAGACCCGTCCAGGATCGTAAAGCTCCACCAGCAGGTAAAAGTCGCTGTCATCTCCATTGACCTGGACCGCGGAAGAATAGGACTGAGATTGCTGAAATAACCTCTATTTCTTAGATGTATACTGGGACAGGATCACTCCCAATGTGGAGACTCCTATGCCGATCCATTGGCGTGAATCAAGCAGTTCATGTCCGAGTATCCATGCGATTATTGCCGCTGCAACTGGAATCAGCGCTGAGAATATGCTGGATTTTGCCACTCCAAGGTTCTTTATAGTACTTACCCATAATGAGAAGGCAAGGCTTGAACAAAGTACAGCAAGACATATGATAGGATACCATACATCTCCGTCAAAATACACTTCCATGTTGAAACCGTTCAGTCCCTTCCAGATGAAAAGAGGGAATAGGTAGATGGATCCGATAAGGAACTGATACATCACTATGATCTGGCTTGAATAGTTGCCTGAAAGGCTTTTTGTAATTGAGGCATGACCTACTTCGGCAATAACTGCAATGAGCAGCAGCACGACACCCCATATGAAATGATCTCCGAGGCTGCCTTTGGCCATTGCCACCATAACGATACCAACAAGAGTGAATCCGATACCGGCAATATTGACGGCATTTATCTTTTCTTTGAAGAACAGGATACCTGCCCCTATTGAGAAGATAGGTATTGTAGCAATTACCATTGCGCTAAGTGTAGGAGAGCCGGTCAGTTTAAGACCGAATGTTTCGCAGATGAAATAGATGAAAGGTTCAAAGAATGCCAGCAGGAGAAACTTTCCTATATCCTGCATCTGGATTCTCTTGATTCTTGCATATGCCGTGTTGAACAGGAACAGGATTATTCCGGCTAAAAAGATTCTTACAAATACAAAATAGAAGACAGGGATACCCTGTGCGATCAGCTGGTCTGTCCAGATGTAGGACATTCCCCAGAGTATGATCGCAAATAACGAGGCTATATATATCAGAATCTTGCTGGGTTGAACTTTAGGTGTCATTGTTTTGCGGTTAGTTTCTGTGATGCTGATATCAATATTTCATTCAGTCGAATTTCAGGACTTCACCTGATGGTTTTATGGTGTCAGGGATCTTTCCCTCTTTTACAGTAAGCATTCCGTTGACAAATACATGGGTTATGTATCCTTTCAGGGTCTCACCCGAGTAAGGCGTCCATCCGCACTTGCTGTACTGATCTTCATCCTTTACTGTGAATTCCCTGTCTATTTCAAACACAACGAGGTCGGCTGCATATCCATAGCGGATCTTTCCTCGCTTCAGTCCATACAGGTCAGCTGCGTTTTCAGAGAATACGGCTGCAATGCGTGTCAGGGGAATATCTTCCTGGGCTGCTATGGTGATGAGAACAGGGAGACTCTGCTGGATTGAAGGAAGACCAGATGGAACCTTTGTATAGATGCCATCTTTCTCAGAAGCAAGGTGAGGTGCATGATCAGAACCTATGGTGTCTATCAGTCCTCCTGCAAGAGCTTCCCTCAAGGCTGTACGGTCCTGAGGTGTCTTTACAGACGGATTACACTTGAGTCTGCTGCCAAGTCTGTCATAATCTTCATTACTGAACCATAGATAATTGCATGATGTTTCGGCGATTATGCCCGGATTGTTTGATTTGGCAGCGCGTACCATTTCGATTTCTTCCTTTGTGGAAATATGACAAAGCACGAGTCTTGTCTCGTTTCTCATTGCAAGTTCCAGCGCCTTGATGCTTGACTTTATGCAGGCTTTGCGGCTTCTGATGTTTTCGTGCTCCCTGAATGGAATCGCATCACCGTATGTCTCTCCTGCAGCAAGGAGGTTTGTCTTTATAGTTTCTTCGTCTTCACAATGAACAAGCACCGGTCTTTCCTTTACACGGAACAAGTTTTCCAATGTATCCTTTGCGTCTACAAGCATGTTTCCTGTAGATGAACCCATGAATACCTTTACTCCTCCCGCGGTTGACGGTGATACGGCGCTTTCTCCATTGAGAATGCTGCGGATTTCTTCATGATTGCTGTTTGTCGCTCCAATATGGAAACCGATGTTTATGCAGGTGCGTCCCTCCGCCAGCTCCGCCTTGGCTGCAAGAGTTTCCGACGATGTTGTTGCCGGTGAGGTGTTCGGCATGTCGATTACGCTTGTGACTCCGCCGACAGCAGCTGCCATCGATTCTGTTTCCATGTCAGCTTTATGTGTCAGCCCTGGTTCACGAAAATGTACATGAGCATCGATACCTCCTGCCATGATATGCTTTCCTTCGAGGTTTAAGATCTCAAGCTCCGGATAGCGGACTGATGCATCTGTCACCTTCTCTTCATAATCTTCTCCGTCGTTATAGATGACATCTGCAATTCTTCCATCGTTTACGATGACCGTTCCGACAGCTTCTTTTGAAGCTGTGATTATTGTTGCATTTTTGAGAATATATCCTTTCATTATCCTCTCGGTCTTATTGTTCTCATTTTAAGCTTCATTACCCCCCAGAATGCCTCTCCAAAGATACCGCTGCTCATTTTTGATGTGCCTTCTGTCCTGTCCACAAAGATGATCGGTACTTCCTTTACATTGAATCCAAGCTTATAAGCTGAGTATTTCATCTCTATCTGGAAGCCGTAGCCTTTCATTCTGACATTGTCAAGATCAATGGTTTCCAATACATTCCTCTTATAGCATTTGAAGCCTGCTGTAGTATCATATACCTTCATACCAAGGACAGTCCGTACATATACGGATGCATAATAGGACATGATTACACGTCCGATAGGCCAGTTTATGACGCTGATACCATTGCAGTAGCGTGAGCCGACAGCAAGGTCTGCTCCGTCTTTGCATGCCTGATAAAGTCTCGGAAGATCATTCGGGTTATGCGAAAAATCCGCATCCATTTCGAATATATAATCATACTTGTTCTCTACAGACCATTTGAATCCTGTTATATATGCTGTTCCGAGTCCAAGTTTACCTTTCCGTTCGATCATGAACAGTCTTTGAGGGAATTCCTCCTGAAGTCTTTTCACTATTGCTGCTGTTCCATCGGGAGAGCCGTCTTCAATTACAAGAATATGGTATTCACCCTCAAGGATGAATACCGCTCTTATGATCTTTTCAATATTTTCTTTCTCGTTATATGTCGGAATGATTACAATCTTTCTATCCATATCAAGTTTACATTATCTTGTCTTTTTACAGCAATCCTTATACCTATATATATAAGGTTTGTAAATTATGCAAATATAGTAAATTCTTTGTAATTATTTCGGGGGATATTTTAACAAAAATGTAACACCAATGTAACTGCAATATTGTCAGTGAGTTGCAGTTTGTTCTGTTGTAATTTTCATGAAAATCGCCTTTTAACGCTATTGAAAAGTTTGCATGTAAAGAAAAAATGTCTACCTTTGCACTCCCTTTGAAAAACGGGGCGGCTGTAAAGGCTGAGAGTTCTACGAAAGACTGGCGCTGAAATAAATAATTGAAAATTTTTGAAAAAAAAGTTTGGATATTTAAAAATATAGCGTACCTTTGCATCCCCGTTCGAAAAACGGGTCCTTGAAAAAGGAAATGAAAAGTTCATTGAAAAGACTGATTTACTGTACAAGAAGCAAGTACCGAGAAAATACAATTTATCGAGAAGCGTTAATTTCTTTGGAAATTAGTAAGTGTCAGGACAAGCTAAGAGAT
>JAFVMQ010000022.1 GCA_017506825.1 Bacteroidales bacterium | reverse complement strand
TCTTTCAGTGCGGCGTACTGCTTGTACGGAAGCGAGAATGTAATCTTGTTGCATGCGACTACAGAATATCCCTTCTTGAAGAGATGCATGTACTTGAATGCGATATCTGCAGAAGCAGTACAGTCTACGAATACTGAATTTTCAAGTGAAAGGGTGGCAAGCTGGGTGAAATAAGCTTCGTCAGCCGCACTTGTACCGTTCTCGAGCTGCGTCTTTATGTTATCAAGTGAAAGCCCGTTCTTGTCGATTATGAATCTGCGGCTGTTGGAAAGACCGCATACATGGAGACGGCGTCCTGTACGGGCTGCGATCTTCTCCCGGTTTTTCGCGATTATGTCGACAAGGGCCTTTCCTACCACTCCGTATCCTGCAATGAAAAGGTTGATGTCCTTTCCGCTTCTCTTGTCAAAGAATTCATTGTGAATGGTGCGGATTGCTGATTCTGTATCAGAAGATGATACGATCACTGAAATGTTCCTTTCCGAAGAACCCTGTGCTGTCGCACGCACTGAAATGCTGTTGCGTCCGAGAGCGGCGAGCATGCGTCCGGTGGCACCGGTCTGGTTGAGGACGTCATCTCCGACGAGACATACGATCGAAAATCCCTTCTCGACCTTTAGCGGATTGAGCTTGCCGAGGGAGATCTCATATGCAAAGCACCTGTCAGCCGCTTCGCGCGCCTTCTCGGCATCCTTCTCGGAAACAGCAATGCACATTGTATGCACTGAAGAAGCCTGGGTGATCAGGATGATGTTGATGTCGTTCTGGCTGAATGTTTCGAAAAGACGG
This sequence comes from Bacteroidales bacterium, assembly GCA_017506825.1. GTDB lineage: Bacteria > Bacteroidota > Bacteroidia > Bacteroidales > UBA932 > Cryptobacteroides. The sequence continues at coordinate 1,760 of JAFVMQ010000022.1, read as the reverse complement.
CTTGAGAAGCCCGGGATTCCGACCATTCCGCTTCCCTCGAGAGAAAGCAGGGCGATGTTGTCCGAATTGGAAATTCCGATCAGCTTGTCCTTGCTGCGCGGCGGGTTCTTTTCTATCAGAGTGCCGTATGCCTGAGGGTCGAAGGTATTCTTTATATAAATAGGAATGCCCTCTGCGACGACCGGCTGGATAGTAGGAGGATAGATTACCTTTGCTCCGAAGTGCGAAAGCTCCAGAGCAGCCTTGTATGATATGTTGCTGATTGTCTTGGCAGTAGGGACAACCTTCGGGTTTGAGGTCATCATGCCCGGTACGTCCGTCCAGATTTCGAGTATGCGTGCCTTGCAGCCGACCGCATAAAGCGCTGCTGTGTAGTCCGAACCTCCGCGTCCGAGGGTGGTGGTGCGTCCCTGCTTGTCGGAAGCAATGAAGCCAGGCAGTACGAAAAGCTGGGTTACATTGTCATTCTCGACCATTTCGTTTACCCTGAAATATGTCTTCTGCATGTCTACCGCATTCTTGCCGCTCTTGCTGATGGTACGGATGATCTGGCGGGAATCCACCCACTTGGTGGCTATGCCGATCGATGCGAGCTTTGTTGCAAGTATCTTGGTCGACCAGAGTTCTCCGAATCCCTGGATAGCGTCAAGGCTGGCAGGGGAGAGTTCTCCAAGGAGGAACACTCCCTGTGCGATGCTCCGGAGCGAGTCGAAGAGCGAGTCGCATACCTCCTTTGAGTCTGTGTGCTTTTCTACCGGAAGGAGTTCGTCGATTATATCGTGGTGCTTCTGCTGAAGAGTATCTATGAGATCCTTGTAGCTCTCGTCTCTTTCCGCAGCAAGGTTTCCGATCCTGATCAATGTATCCGTACATCCGCTGATTGCTGATGCTACGAGTATGGTTCTGTCACGGTCCACCGCCTTTGTGACGATGTCTACTACCTTGGACATATTGGTGGCATTGGCAACCGATGTGCCGCCGAATTTCAGTACTTGCATATATGGTTAGGGTAATAATGGTTCTATTATTTCTGTCAGCTGATCGTTTTCCAGCAGGAAGCCGTCGTGCCCGAACTTCGATGTGATTTCGTGGTATCTTGCTCCCGGAATGCACGAAGCTATCAGTTTCTGTTCCTCTACCGGGAAAAGTCCGTCGCTGTCTATGCCGATGACCGTACAGTCCGTACGGATGGATCCGAGCGCCTTTTCGACCCCGCCCCTGCCTCTGCCGACATTATTGCTGTCCACAGATCCGCAGAGATAAAGGTATGAATATGCATCGAAACGGTCCGAGAGCTTCTTGCCCTGATACCTCTGGTATGAGCCTGCGCGCTCTGCAAAAAGACAATCCTCGTCTTTTTCCCACTGCGTCGCATTGTATCCCGCATAACTCCTGTATGAGATCAGCGCTATGCTTCTCGCGCATCTCAGACCGGCTTCTCCTCCATTGAGACCGGCACATTCGCGGAAAGTCGGGTCTGCCTCCAGCGCCATCCTCATCGACTCGTTGAATGCCGACAGCCACGGGGTAACCCTTGCTCCACATGCGATGTAGACGGCCCTCTTTATGACTTCGGGCTCCATGATGGACCACTCCACTGACTGGAAACCTCCGATCGAACCTCCCACCATGAAGTCGATTGTTTCGATGCCGAGATGCCTTCGGACCAGGTCGTTCGCCCGTACTATGTCTCTGACGGTGATCTTAGGGAAATCGAAGAAATATGGTCTGCCTGTTTCCGGGTTGATTGTTGAAGGACC
>JAFVMQ010000002.1 GCA_017506825.1 Bacteroidales bacterium | reverse complement strand
GGCAATGTCCAGAGCAACTTCACCTACGACAGTTACGATCAGGCGTTGAAGGCATCGGCTTTAGGACATGTCGGATATACGCTCAGAGAGTCTGACAGAATCGGCTATACATTCTTCTATGCACGTAATGCCAATGATACTTATCAGCTTCGTAATGGGGAAGATGCGGAAGGCCATCTTCTGACAGGAAGCAATAATGTGACTCATGTGTATTCGCTTCAGAATCATCAGCTGAACGGACTTCACTTCCTGCTTGACTCCAGGGTGGAGATAGATTGGGCTGCATCATACGGAAAGACAGGTAGTTATGAGCCTGACAGAAGGCAGGTCATGTATATCCATGATGAGGGAACGCTGAAGCTCTTCAAACTGAACAGGCAGGAGACCATGCGATATTTCGGAAGTCTTGATGAGGATGAATCGAACGCGAACCTCGGGTTGAAATGGAAATCGGGTGACAGCAACTCTTTCAAGGCTGGCGTAAGCTACAAGGACAAGGGAAGAGAGTATATGGGAACCCGTTTCTATTATAACCTCAATCGTCTTGATCCGGAAATAACAAGTGTCTTCGATACAGACCCGTTCCTGAATCAGGGTAATGTGGCTGGCGGCAATATAGTGATAGAACGCAAGAAGCAGCCGAAGGACAGTTACCGTTCAGGTACCGATATCCTCGCAGGATATATGACCGCGGACCTCTATCCGACAGAGAATCTTCTCATTAATCTGGGACTCAGATATGAATATGCCCGGCAGTGGGTCAGATACGCTTCAGACGGTGGCGACTGGTTCGGCAGGAAGAGTGCGATTGAACATGGAGACCTTTTTCCGGCATTGAATATTAAATACACCTTCAACGATACCCATATCCTGCGCTTTTCCGCATCACGGACAATCACAAGACCATCATTCATAGAAATGGCTCCGTTCCTGTATCAGGAATCCTACGGGTCTGCACAGATAAGGGGTAACGAGGATCTGAATAACGCATACAACTATAATCTGGACCTAAGATACGAACTCTTCGGGTCCGACGGTGACATGCTCAGTGTTACAGGCTACTTCAAATATCTTGAGAGCCCGATCGAACGGATACAGGCACTTAACGGAGGCGCCACGCTGCATTCATTCCGAAATGCGGATAACGGTTTTGCTGCAGGTCTGGAAGTGGAATTCCGCAAGAGGGTCGCCAAGGATCTTAATGTCGGAGCGAATGCAAGCTACATGTACACCAATGTGAAGCTTCCTGAAGGTGGAGCATACACTAACAAGGAACGTTCGCTTCAGGGTGCATCTCCAGTCCTGATCAATGCAGACATCACATGGTCTCCGAGATTCGGAGATGAGAAGGCCTTGAACATGGTCCTGCTTTACAACATGCAAGGCAGCAGGATACACGCGGTGGGCGTGTCACAGTTGGGAGACATCAGGCAGGACGCGGTTCATACTCTCAACTTCAATGCAAGCTACCAGTTCAACAGGCACTGGTCTGTAAAGCTGCAGGCAAGCGACCTCCTGGGACAGGATATAGTCTTCAGGCAGGAGGTTCCGCTGACAGGACAGACCGTAGAGGTAGAGAGATACAGATACGGCCAATGCCTTCAGATAGGAGTTACATTCAAACTATAGAAAAATATCAGAAAACCATTTTAAATCAACATTTTATGAAAAAGAATTATTTCAAATTCAGTTCATTGGCTTTAATAGCCGGAATGTGTGTAATCGCATCATGCGACAACGATGATGATCCGATCGTAAATCCGGATGACAGTTCAACACTGCACGGAGCTGTCACTTCCGACCTGACACTTGAGTCCGGAAAGACTTATACTTTGGATGGGGAGCTGATCGTGAAGGCAGGAGCTACCCTGAATATTGAAGAGGGAGTGACTGTTGTAAGCCTATATGATGACAAGGTTGACTACATTCTTGTGGAGCAGGGCGCTAAGATAAATGCAGTAGGAACGGTATCCTCACCGATTGTCATGACGTCTCAGAAGGAAGAGCCGGGTGCATGGGGCGGTATCCATATCTGCGGATTTGCACGCACCAATGCGGAAGGCGGCAAGGGCAGTTCGGAGATTGGTGGAGCTACCTATGGCGGAGATAAGGATGACGACAACAGCGGAGTCCTGAAATTTGTACGTGTGGAATACACCGGATATGCCTTTGATGAGGAGCACGAGGCTAACGGCATCACCTTCTATGGTGTAGGAAGCGGTACGACGGTAGAGAACTGCGAGGCATATCATGGTTCGGATGACGGATTCGAGTTCTTCGGCGGCTGTGTCAATGTAAAGAATATGGTAGCGGTCAACTGCTCGGACGACTCCTTTGACTGGACTGAAGGCTGGAACGGAAGGGGAGAGAATCTGGTAGCTTTCCAGGCGCCTGAATCAGTCCTCGGTTATGACTGCGACTGCCTTGTCGAGGCAGACAACAACGAGAATAACTTTGCCGCAACCCCTGTGTCGCATCCTGTACTGAGCAACCTCATTCTTGTAGGAAATGG
>JAFVMQ010000021.1 GCA_017506825.1 Bacteroidales bacterium | reverse complement strand
TTCGGCAGAAGACACAATATTCTTATCTGCAATGACAATCCGTACAGCTTCATCCTTAACGATAACCCGCTTTCGATTCTTTCCCAGCCTGGGGCAAAGGACTGCTGTCTGGAACTCAACTCCCTCAGCAAGGCCCACAACATGGCCGGATGGCGAATAGGAATGGTAGCCGCTCAGACAGATGTGATATCAGAAATACTCAAGGTGAAGAGCCAGATGGATTCCGGTATGTTCAAACCGCTTCAGCTTGCCGCAGTGGAAGCTTTGAAGCAGGGTCCGGAGTGGTTCCGTGAGCTTAATGAAGAATACCGCCGCAGAAGGACTGTAGCCGGAGAAATATTCGATCTCGTCGGAGCGGAATACGATCCCTCCTCTTCAGGAATGTTCCTCTGGGGAAAGGTGGAAAGCGACAGGTTTCCGGTTGAGACCAAGGCCGACCAGACTCTCGGCCAGATTGTCTCCGACAGAATACTCTATGAAGCAGGCGTGTTCATCACTCCGGGATTCATATTCGGCAAGAACGGAAATGATTATATCCGCATCTCCCTTTGCGCCACCCCTGAAACCCTGGAAGAAGCTAAACGAAGAATAACATCAATATTATGACAATCGGTATAATAGGACTTGGACTCATTGGCGGTTCAATGGCGATAGACCTCAAACGCAAAGGTTTTGCGGATGAGATCGTCGGGGTCGAGTCCGATCCGGTCAATGCCTCCGCAGCAGAAAAGATCGGGCTTGTCGACAGAATTGCAAGTTATGAAGAATGTGTGGAGCAGAGCGATCTTATAATACTTGCAGTGCCTGTCGGTGCGGCGGTAAGGATACTTCCGGACGTGCTGGACCGCTTCCAAGGTATGGAAAAGAGTGATAAGGTGGTGATTGACGTATGTTCTACAAAGGAACATCTCGCCCGAAGCGTGAAATACCATCCGATGCGCCGCAGCTACGTCGCTACCCATCCTATGGCGGGAACGGAATACAGCGGACCATGGGCTGCAATGCCCGGTCTGTTTGACGGACATGCATGCATCCTCTGCGACGCGGAAGAATCCTCTCCGAAGGCGGTCAGCGTCGTCGAAAAGATGTATGATGCCCTGAACATGAGGACGATCCACATGAATGCGGCAAGCCACGACGTGCATACGGCATATGTTTCTCATATATCGCATGTGACCTCGTTCGCTCTCGCACTCACCGTGCTCGATAAGGAAAAGGATGAAAAGCACATATTCGATCTGGCTTCAGGAGGTTTTTCGTCGACGGTACGACTGGCGAAGAGCAGTCCGGACATGTGGATACCGATCCTGACCCAGAACAGGGACAATGTCCTTCATGTGATGGATACATACATCGAGAAGATGAATGCTTTCCGCGAGGCGATTGCGGAGTCTGACGAAGAAAAGGTGCGTGAACTGATTGAAGAGGCCAACCGCATCCGTCGTATAATAAGATAGTGGAAAACAGATTTTAAAAAGAAAAACAGACATAATATGGCAGACAAGAAACTTGACATCATCCCTTTATATGAGTGGGGAATGTTTACTGAGCCAAGGCCGAGTGTGGTTGCAGGACCATGCAGCGCAGAGACAGAAGAACAGGTGATGGAGACAGCAAAGGGGCTGAGGGAAATGGGAATCAACGTCTTCAGAGCGGGCATATGGAAGCCGAGGACCCATCCGGGATGCTTTGAGGGAATCGGAGTGCCTGGTCTGAAATGGCTTCAGAAGGCAAAGAAGGAATATGGGCTGAAGATATCTACTGAAGTTGCGAGTGAGAAGCATGTGTTCGAATGCCTCAAGGCGGGAGTGGACCTTGTGTGGATCGGGGCCAGGACGACCTCTAACCCGTTCCTTGTCCAGGAGATAGCTGACGCTCTCGAAGGGACTGACATTCCGGTACTCGTGAAGAATCCTGCAAATCCGGATCTCGACCTTTGGATAGGAGCTCTTGAGAGATTCAATCGTGCGGGAATAAAGAAATTGGGAGTGATTCACAGAGGCTTCTCGACCTTCGACAAGATAAAGTATCGCAATGATCCTCAGTGGGATATCGCCATAGAACTTAGAAGCCGTTTTCCTGAACTGCCGTTCTTTGTGGATCCGAGCCATATGGGAGGAAGCAAGGATTTTCTTCTTGAGATATCGCAGCGTTCGCTTGATCTTGGATTTGAAGGTCTGATGATCGAGTCCCACTGCAATCCACAGGCGGCATTAAGCGATGCAAAGCAGCAGCTTACTCCGGACGAGCTCAGCGACCTGCTGTACAAGAAGATCACTGTCAGGGATGCGGACTCTGATTCCAAGGAATGGAGGGACAATATCGATCAGCTTCGAGCAAAGATCGATGTAATCGATGAGAACATCATTTATGCCCTCGGTTCAAGAATGAGGGTAAGCCGTCAGATCGGAGAATACAAGAAGAACAACAATATTGCTATTCTTCAGACCTCACGATGGGACGCCATTCTTTCCAAAGCTGTGGAAAAGGGCAAGGAATACGGCCTTTCAGAGAAATTTCTCAAGGATGTCTTCAATGCCATCCATGAAGCATCTGTCGAGATTCAGAACGAGATCATTTCAGATAAGAGTTCAGAGTAGAGGCGAAAGTCTCCTGCTCCTGTTCGGAGAAGAAGTTGACTTTGATAGGAGCGAAGAACATCCTTTGTTTAAGATTGTCAGGGACATTTCTGCAGTCGCGGATCCTCTGGCAATCTTTTTCTGTTGTCATCACAACCGAAGTTGGGAATGCGTTTGCCGCTCCGTTGATTGTAGAGATGTCTGCTTTTGTGAACTTGTGATGGTCAGGGAAATCGAAATGTCTTACAATCTTGTATGTTCCGCTGAGATAGTTTCTCAGAGGAGTGTCGTTGGCTATTCCTGAGAACAGAATGAGTCGCTGGGTGTAGAGATAGCGTGGATCTCCTTCCGGGAAGACTGCGGCAGAGGTGTCATATCCGATGGAAGTGAAGAACAGGTGCTGCTTCTTTCCATTGCTGCGCACGCCCAGACACTCCGATGCATCGAACTGTTCGAGACCGAGGGCCTTTGCCCATTTGCTCCTTTCCCATGGATCCAGATATGCCGGACATTTTGAAACGATGACAATATCTGCTGCTCCGATCCTTTCCGGCAGGTCGCGCAGTCTGCCCAAAGGCATGAGATGGTCCTTGAATGTCGGACGGTTGTAATCTACGAGGACGATTGATACGGTAGGTTTCAAAGCCCTGTGCTGAAAGGCGTCGTCAAGGATTATCAGATCGCTCTTCGGAAATTCCTTGTGGAGGCATTTCCTCGCTTTCTTTGACGTCTGTACTGTTTCCGGATTACAAAGGAAATCGCATCCCTTCTTGCGGGACTTGTCGACTGCAACAGTTATGTAAGGGAACTTTCTTTTGATCTGCAGAGGTTCGTCACCGAACTCTTTGGCTGTACCGTCAGCAACAACCTGCTGGAATCCCTTTGTCTTGCGCTTGTATCCTCTTGAAAGTACAGCAATGTTCTTTGCTCCCCAGTCTACATCTTGAGTCAAAGTCCTTATCAGCATTTCGGTATGCGGGGTCTTGCCTGTACCGCCGACTGTGACGTTGCCTACGCAGATGGTAGGTACGTCAGCGGTATGGACCTTCTTCAGTCCATTGTCATACATGAAATGTCTGACCTTCAGGGTCAGCCAATATGGAAACAGCAATATCTTATCTATCATATCATTTCCGTCATTGCCGGTCAACCGGCAATCTATACATTATAAATGTTCGATGCCGCAGGTGCATCTGTTCCGCCCCATCTTTCCGATATGTAATCCAGGGTAGCGAAAAGTTCTGCAGGATCGTTGATTGTCACAAGTTTAAGTCTGGTTTCCTTGAAATCCGGCAGTCCCTTGAAATAGCATGACAGGTGTCTTCGCATTTCCAGTACACCAACCCTGTCGCCTTTTATCTCAAGAGATTTTGCAAGATGCCTCTTTGCCAGCGATACCCTGTCCGTCACGCTCATCTGAGGCAGGATCTCGCCGGTCTGCAGGTAATGCTTGATCTCTTTGAATATCCAAGGATGACCATAGGTCGCCCTGCCTATCATTATGGCATCGACGCCGTATCTGTCGAAATAATCCTTTGCCTTCTGCGGAGAATTGATGTCTCCGTTTCCGATGATCGGAATATGCATGCGCGGATTTTCCTTCACCTTGCCGATCAGGGTCCAGTCTGCCTCTCCGCTGTACATCTGGCAACGCGTGCGTCCGTGGATGGTAAGGGCCTGTATGCCCACATCCTGCAGTCTTTCCGCCAGTTCAACGATTATCTTGGAATCCTCGTCCCATCCAAGGCGCGTCTTTACAGTTACGGGGAGCTTCACTGCCTCCACCACCTGTCTTGTAATCTCCACCATCTTGTCCGGCTCCCTCATCATTCCCGAACCTGCCCCTCTGCGTGCTATCTTGTTTACAGGACATCCGAAATTGATGTCTACGAGGTCGGCTCCATGTCCGCCGGCTATTTCCGCCGCCTGTTCTGCCATTCTCGCCGCATCTACCATGGCCTCAGGAATGTTTCCGTATATCTGTATGCCGATAGGCGCTTCGTATCCGTATGTAACCAGTTTTTCCAGGGATTTGCGTGCGTCGCGGATAAGTCCGTCCGATGATATGAACTCGGTATACATCATGTCTGCGCCGAATTCCTTGCATATGAAACGGAAGGATGCGTCTGTCACATCCTCCATCGGCGCAAGAAACAGCGGCCTCTCTCCAAGTTCTATGTTTCCGATTTTCATACAGCCTGCAAAATTAGCAGAAATTTTGTAGATTTGCGAAGTAAAGAAAATAAAAGAGCAATGGCAAAGATATCTACAATAGGCGTCCTCACTTCAGGAGGTGACGCGCCAGGAATGAATGCGGCGATCCGTGCCGTGACAAGAGCTGCAATCTACAACGGATGGAAGGTAAAAGGTATCTACAGAGGTTGGGAAGGTTTGATAAACAACGAGATAAAGGACTTCACATCCGAGAGTGTCAGCGGTACAATCAACCGTGGTGGAACGATCCTCCGCACAGCGCGAAGCAAAGGCTTCATGGGCGAGGAAGGAAGAGCAAAGGCATATGAGAACATGAAGGCCCATGGAATAGATGCTCTCATCGTAATCGGCGGCAACGGCTCGCTCGCGGGGGCGCAGGTCATCGCATCGGAATATGATATTCCATGCGTAGGACTTCCCGGTACGATAGACAACGACCTCTATGGAACCGATACGACAATCGGATATGATACAGCGCTTAATACCATCATGGAGTGCGTCGACAAGATCCGTGATACCGCCAATTCCCACAACCGTATCTTCTTTGTCGAGGTGATGGGACGTGATGCAGGTTTTCTTGCGCAGAATGCGGCCATCGCCACAGGAGCCGAAGCTGCCATCATTCCTGAGGACCAGACCAATGTCGACCAGCTTGCGACCTTTATCGGCCGAGGAGTCCGCAAGAGCAAGAACAGCTCGATAGTTCTTGTATCGGAAAGCAAGAAGGACGGTACAGGCGGCGCCCAGTATTATGCCGACAGACTTGTTCATGAATATCCGGAGTTCGAGGCACGCGTGACAATTCTTGGTCACCTTCAGCGTGGAGGAATTCCGACAGCAAATGACAGGATCCTCGCCAGCCGTCTCGGTGTGGCGGCAATCGAAGCCCTCAAGGACGGACAGCGTAACATCATGGTCGGAGTGAAGAATGACCAGATTGTCTATGTTCCGTTCAACAAGGCTATCCGCATCGACAAGCCTATCGATCGTGAGCTTATCAATGTGCTTAATGTCCTGTCAATATAGGATTAATCTGTCACAGAACCAATAACCTTATTATGAGTTATTTAAGAAACCTCCTTGCGCTGATGTCCTTATTTGTGGCTTCAGCGCTGCTGGCTCAGACTTATGAGTATCCGTTTCAGAATCCGGACCTTCCTGACGAGGAACGTATCGACAATCTGCTTTCTCTGATGACTTTGGAGGAAAAGATCGCAACTTTTTCGGGATTGGGAGTTCCCCGTCTGGGAGTTGCCCATCCGGGAAGCTCGGAAGCCATCCATGGACTTGTAAGAGGCGGATCGACAGATCTTGAGAACTTTGTGAGGGTATCTCAGCTTGACAAGGCAAGGGCTCAGCAACAGCCTCGCTCGGAGCTTGTGAACAGCACAGCTTTTCCGCAAGGATATGGACTTGGCGAGACATGGGACAAGGAAATTCTCAAGATGGTCGGTGAGGTGATGGCAGTCGAGGCAAGATATCATTCATGGAAGACAGGCAGGAACTGCCTCGTGCTCTGGGCTCCGAATGCTGACCTTGCGCGTGATCCTCGTTGGGGAAGGACAGAAGAAGCTTTCGGTGAAGATCCTTATCTTGTGGCGGAACTTGCTGTTGAAGAGATAAAGGGCATGCAGGGAGATCACCCGAAATACTGGCAGACTGCTACAGTGATGAAGCACTTCCTTGCCAATAGCAACGAGGACGGACGAGTCCATACATCTTCGGATTTTGATGAGGCTCTTTTCAGAGACTACTATTCTTACGGATTCTGGAAAGGAGTTACAGACGGCGGTTCTCGCTCTCTTATGACAGCTTATAATAAATATAATGGTGTTCCATGTTGACATATCCGAAGCCACTCTGGAATCCAGAAAGATGCATCCTGCACTGTTCCACTTGCGGTCAAATAGGTGTTTAAGGTAATAACTGTTATCAGCGCCTTGTACAACGGGATAAT
>JAFVMQ010000020.1 GCA_017506825.1 Bacteroidales bacterium | reverse complement strand
CCCGAGGATATCGACGGAGAGGATTCGCTGCTGAGAAGCCCTCAGGCTACGGTTGGAGAGACACTCGAGGCTGACAGCGAGATGATGGAGAGATACGGTGCCATCAAGGAGATAGCATCGACCATCAAGCAGCTGGAGATCACAAGGAGCTCCCTTGAGGATGAGATCAAGATAGCTCTCGGAACAGCCGAGTCACTGGTATCTCCGGAAGGGTCGGTCCTGGCTCAGTGGAAGAACACCAAGGATACGCGTAAGTTCAACGCCAAGGCCTTCCAGGCAGCCGAGCCTACCATGTATAACCTCTATATGGAGACCGTACCGGGATCTCGACGATTCACAATAAGATAACTCACTAATACTTACAGATATGAACACTACAGCAATGATAGGTCAGATGGACCTTCTCGCCCTTATCGGCGCAGACATCAAGACAGTCGACGGAGAGGATGCAATCGTGATTCCTCTGAAGAAGAACCCTACTATCTTCAAGATGATGACCAAGACAGGTGCCAAGAAGGCGCTTCTGGATATCGTCATCAGGCAGACCACACAGCCTAAGTACGGCAATACGCATTTCATCAAGGCTAATGTCGGCAAGGCGAACAGGACTGCACTGAATCTGGACAGCAGCGAGCTGCCTAGGCTCAGTCCTATCCTCGGTAACCTGAAGCCTCTGGAGGTCAGGGAGGAACCGACTGCGCCCCTTGCAGATGACGACGATCTGCCGGAGGGAGACTTCAAGGGATTCTAAGTTTCACAGGAGAGGGTGAAAGCCCTCTCCGTTATATGAGATTACATTATGAACACGACATTACAGCAGACAGACTCATACAGAGAGGTCATGGCCTGGCTCAGAGGAGGGGATACCACTCCTGATGAGCAGATGGAAGGACAGTTCATCGACATAGTGGCCCAGCTGGTGGCAGAGAAGCTTGAGAAGAACGAGAGACGCTTCCGCAGAAGACGCGAGGATCTGCCTCCGTCTCCGCTCAGCATCAAGTCCATCATGAAGGAGATCGGATGCTCTCCACAGATTATGAAGCCTGTACAGAAGCCTCAGGTGCAGACAGCAGCCAAGACAGAAGAGGTCGTGCAGCCTGTTGATGCGATGCCTTTGGACAGTGTCCTGCTGGCAAAAGCACTTCAGCATATGGCTCTGATCGAGGGTCTGCAGCTGACGATGTCGCAGATCCAGACGATACTCTACATCGCCTACGGAGTGCGTCTGGCCAAGCACGGAGAGAGACTTACCGAGGAGCATCCGCAGATGTGGCAGTACGGACCGGTATTTCCGAGGGTATATGCCAAGCTCAAGAAGGATTCGTCAGACGGATTTGATGAGTACGATACCCTTCTATGCCAGTATCCTGACAGGTTCAAGTACCTGTCCAACTGCTTCAGGAGGTTTGCATGGACAAAAGCCTGCATCCTGACATCCCCGCATATATCCCAAGGGTCTCCATGGGAGCTGACACGAAAGAAGAATCCGGACAAGTGGGGAGTTCGGATAGAGGACGAGCTTATCCGTGAGTGGTTTCTACCAAGAGTTTAACATTATAATCTGAATGAATTATGGAAGTAAAGATTGGAGACAGAATCAGGATCTACCACCTCAAGGGTGAAGATGAAAGGTATGACGGTGCCGAAGGCATAGTCGAGCATATAGACGGCATCGGGCAGCTCCACGGCACCTGGGGAGGTCTGGCGGTCATACCCAACGAGGATGACTTTCAGATCATCTGAGTCTGGCAGAACCACCGGAGAGTGTGCGCCTCGTCATCGCGGGGCTGCATCTTGTACTCGATGATAGCCATGGCTGCCACCCATGTCAGGTTGATAGAATCTATGCTTTCCAGTATGTGACTTCTTCTTCGGCAGCTCCAGGGGTGCCGGTTGGTCAACTCCTTTGATGGCCCGGCAGGAAGAGGACAGTCTGCTCCGGTTCTTCTGCATCAGGCGTGCATCTTGACTCTGGAATCACATTGCCGTAAGCCGGAAGGCTGTAGAAGGATTCGTGATTGACAGGTCGGTTTCCCTTATTTCCGGAAGCAAAGGTACTTTCCTTCTGACTTCATGTTAAAGGACTCGTCGGCTCGAATGTGAGCCTAGAGCCGAAGGTCCCGAATGAAAATCTCCACGCCCTGCGGGGTAGTATTTTCCTTGCGGTCTCCTTGAGCCTTTGTCCTCAGGTACTCTTGGGGCATCCGTAAATTAAGTTGAACCAACCTTAAAATCAATCAAAATGAATCCTAACAACTACATCCAGATTTCCGGCAGACTTACAGCCGACGTGACCCCTAACGAGAACAAGACATTCGCACGCTTCAACCTCGCGAAGAACTTCGTAGGATCAGACAAGAAGACCATCTTCCTCAGCTGCGTCATCTTCAAGAAGGAGTTCGATGACAACCAGCAGACCATCCCTTGGGATCTTCTGAAGAAGGGACAGGAAGTCCTCGTCACAGGAAAGCTAGCTCCAAACAACTGGACTGACAAGGAGGGTGTCGAGCACAAGGGATTCGACATCATCGTGAACAAGATACGCGACCTGGCTGAAGAATAGCCGGGTCGCAGACCCTACCGGCGGTTCTGCCGGACCTTGCTAGCCGATCGGCTGGAGGAGCGTCGAGATGACGTGAACCTCTATCTCCCAAGGCAGCCCGGACTGATTACCCGAGCTGCCTTTCTTCGTGTCGACTTTTATATAAAAATATATTTTTATAAATCTGCTTGCTTGATAGGTTTTATATCAATCTTTAGAATCATACCTGTGAACTTTGCAGTCTGGAATATGTAGCCGATTTTGCAGTTGTCATGCCTGAACCAGTAATCAATCGTCTCAACATCTTTATCAAGATACTTAGCCAACTTGTGCTGATCAATATCATTGTCATAAAGTGCATCATGATAGAATGAAAGTTTCTTTCTTGGCTTCGTGTATGCCATATCTTTTGGAGCAATCTCGATATTGATGTTCTCATCAATATCCGGCATCTCCATGCTGAAGACTACTTCGTAGCCAATCTTCTCAAATACCTCATGCAAGGTAGTGAGATACATATTGTCGACATTGAACCAGTGATAGACAGCAGCTTTGGTGTAGCCGATCATCTTGGCAAACTCAGGCTTTGACCATTTCATCTTCTTAAGGAACAAATCTAGAAATTTCAGGTTTAGGTTCTGTGGTTTCTTCCTTACATTAGATATTTTAGACGCTTTTTCTGGCATGCTAGTTTGATTAAAATGTAGTAATTCAATTTATATTGTTATCTATCGCAGATGGCGATGCAAATATGGTGAATATATAATATTTTACAACACATTAGTATATTTATACTGCATAATTCAGAACTATATCAATATGGATGGTTTGTTAATATCAAATATGCTTGACAAGGTTATCTCTGACTCGTTTTGTGATGTATGCTTCCAGTTTTGGGGAGTCATGAATCTCTATCTGGTCAGATAAACCCAAGTAAAATCTCCCTACGCCTCCTAAATCCTTGACGACAGTTCTAAGCCACCAACATCCCTCCTCATAGGAAATATCCCGCATTGATAATGGGTATTCTTCTACTAGGAGATTCTTCGCCATCAGTGACATCTTCAATGTAATCGGAATAGCCTCTTTTCCATTCATCCTGAAGCAGTCAGGCGTAATTACTTCATGCTCATCTTCATGTTCCCATTCGTAAGAGGTCGGTTTAACCCATCCGATTCGGCATATCTTAAAGGTTTTGTTCAGTCCAGTAGCAATTTCATAGGCATGAACATCAGTATAGTTTGTTGAGAATGCGTAAGGTTCTACCTCACGGTTCGAAATCTGCATTGTGTGCCCTGATTCATAGTTCATGAGTATTACCCGTTCCTGATTCTTGATTGCTTTCTTAAGTTCTTTGATGTTCTCGGCCGCTGTCTTGTTACCTACGATTTCGGTGATACTTATCGCATCGAATATCGCTGCCAGTTTCAATTCAAGATTATGAACCAGAGGACAGTCTCCAGCAATGCTTCTGAGCATCCTGTGAATGAGATAAGCCTCTTCGCTGGAGATCAGCACCAGTTCCTCAAGCTTGATTCCTTCTGAGGGAATCTTTACAAGTTTATGGATATTCTTGCCTTTCTTGATTATTGTGCATCCTGCGAGCTTCAGGGTTTCGATGTACCTGAAGGTTGATCTCTCGCAGACATCAAGGCGTTCAGTCAATTCCGGGGTAGTGTAGTCTACGTTACTGCCGAGCATT
>JAFVMQ010000019.1 GCA_017506825.1 Bacteroidales bacterium | reverse complement strand
CTCAGCTCGCGTTTCGGTACTCCGGAGGAGTTCAAGGCGCTGGTGGACGAGGCACATGGTCTGGGCATAGCGGTGGTGATGGATATCGTTCATTCCCACTCTGTTGACAACGAGGCGGAAGGACTCGGCCTTTTCGATGGCACCGAGACCCTTTACTTCTATGACGGATGGCAGGGACATCACCCTGCATGGGGTTCGCGCTGCTTTGATTACGGCAAGGACGAGACGAAGTATTTCCTTCTTTCGAACTGCAAATACTGGATGGAGGAGTACCATATCGACGGTTTCCGTTTCGACGGAGTTACAAGCATGCTTTATTGGGACCACGGACTTGAGAAGGCGTTTACAGGCTATGAGAATTACTTCAATCAGGGTGTGGATGACAATGCAGTCGCATATCTGGCTCTTGCGAACATACTCATCCATGAGTATAATGAGGACGCATTTACGATTGCCGAGGATGTCAGCGGAATGGCAGGACTTGCAGCTCCTCTGGACCATGGCGGAGTCGGCTTCGACTTCCGTATGAGCATGGGAGTGGCGGATAACTGGATCAAATGGATAAAGGAACTGTCGGACGAAGACTGGAGGGTCGGCGAGATCTGGTGGCAGCTGACCAACAAGCGTGCGGATGAAAAGACCATCAGCTATGCTGAGTGCCACGACCAGGCTATGGTGGGTGATAAGACGATCGCCTTCCGCCTTATGGATAAGGAAATGTATTTCTCTATGAATAAGGATTCGCAGTCTGACATAGTCGACAGAGGAATGGCTCTCCATAAGATGATACGTCTTGTGACCATGGCCACCAGCGGTAACGGATACCTTACATTCATGGGCAATGAGTTCGGACATCCGGAGTGGATCGACTTTCCTCGCGAGGGAAACAACTGGTCGTACAAGCACGCGAGAAGGCAGTGGTCGCTGGCGGAGCCGGACTATCTGAGATACAGGTATCTGCGCAATTTCGACAAGGCCATGATACATCTGGCGCAGAAGGAAGGCATTCTTGACGAGGCTCCTGAACTTTTTGTGCAGGATGAAGAGAAAAAGATACTGATTTTCAAAAGAAAAAATTGTATCTTTGCGCTCAATTTCAACCCCACTGCCTCATTCGCCGATTATGGCTTCGCGGCTCCTGCCGGAAAATATGAGTCAGTATTGAATACGGACGAAAACGAATTTGACGGCTTCTCGAGAATAAAGACTGGAGAAGCGCATTTTAGTGTGCCGGAGAAAAGCGAGAACGGAAACGGAAAATATGATGAAACCCTCTTCCTTTACCTGCCTTGCAGAAGTGCTGTTGTTCTGAAGAAGATT
Organism: Bacteroidales bacterium; assembly: GCA_017506825.1. Taxonomy (GTDB): domain Bacteria; phylum Bacteroidota; class Bacteroidia; order Bacteroidales; family UBA932; genus Cryptobacteroides. The sequence goes on along the minus strand of JAFVMQ010000019.1, from coordinate 1,436 downwards.
GACTGAAAGATAAATTTACATAAAACTTAAAAATATATGGCATTTCTTAAATTCAACAAGTCCGAGCTTGTCAATCTTGAGTACTCGCTTAAGCGTGAGCTCATCGTGGCAAACGAGACTGGCGCGTATTGCAACACGTCGATCGTGACCTGCAATACGAGACGCTATCACGGACTGCTCGCCGTTCCTGTTGACGAGCTGGGTGGCGGAAAGTATATGTTGCTTTCTGCGCTGGATGAGAGTCTTGTTCTTGGAGGTAAGCAGTTCAACCTCGGCATCCATTGCTATGGTGACACTTATGAGCCTAGAGGCCATAAGTACATCGTGGACTTCGATGCGGATCCGGTTCCTGTGATCACCTACAAGGTCGGTGGCATCATCTTCACCAAGACCATCATGATGGTACCTGACAACGATCAGGTGCTTATCAAGTATGAGCTCCATCAGGCTCCTTCGAAACTCAACCTTGCACTCAAGCCGTTCCTTGCCTTCAGAAGCATCCACAGCCTTACAAGTCAGAATGGCGAGGCTTACACAGCTTATGATGAGGTGGATGGCGGAGTTTCGTTCCGTCTTTACAACGGTTTCCCGGATCTTAATCTTCAGATTTCTGCAAAATCATCGTTCAAGTATCAGCCTTACTGGTACAGCGGAGTGACATATTCTGACGAATATCGTCGCGGCTTCGACTGCAAGGAAGACCTTTTCGTACCGGGAACCTTCACGGTAGAGATGAAACCAGGCGATTCTGTTGTTTTCTCAGCTTCAGTAAACGAAATCAACCCTAAGGGTCTCAAGAGAAAGTTTACGGATGTTCTCAAGAAGATGCCTGAGGTAGAGACTTATCGCGACCTTCTTGTCCACAATGCAAACCTCTTCAAGGTGCATCATGACGAGAGGAGAGCCCAGATCAATGCTGGTTTCTCATGGCTTGAGACAGGACTTCTCCGCGAGACTGTGGTCTCTCTTCCTGGACTTACCCTTTATGCAAACGGTGACTGCGATGAGTTCGAGAAGATTCTCGATACCCTCATTTCTGACGAGCAGGAAAGACTTTACCGTCGTACCACACAGGTCGAGGCTCCTCTCCGACTCACAGAGACAATTCAGCAGTACATCCGTTTCAGCGGCAAGGAAAAGCAGATATGGAAGAAGTACAGCGAGGTTCTCAAGGGTATAATCGAGAGCTACGCTCCTGGTCAGAGAAAGGAAGTGACAATGCATCCTAACGGACTCCTCTGGGCACAGATGGACGGAGTAGCGCTCTCTTGGATGAATGCATATGTATACGGACGTCCTGTTACCGAGAGAGCAGGCTACCAGGTCGAGACAAACGCATTCTGGTACAATGCCCTCTGCTTCGCAATTGATATGGAGAACAAGTACGGTCCTAAGAAGAGCTCTTTCGTAGAGCGCTGGGCTCCTGTACGTGACCT